>JACDAN010000224.1 GCA_013695385.1 Actinomycetota bacterium
CCACTGCAGCGTGCGCCGCCAGGCGATGTCGGAGACGGCCGCGCGGTCGAACACCGTGGCCAGCCTGGCGTACGACTCCGAAAGGTCGGGCCACTCGGCCGAATCCACCACGAGGCGGTCGACGACGCCGAGGAGCTGCTCGAAGACGGGCGAGGCGAAGTCGGGCCGGCCACGCCAGCGCAGGAACACCGGGAGGTCCGGTAGCAGCAGGGGCAGCACGATGGTCGCCGGTGCCTCGGCACGGCGACCGCGCAGGCTGAGCTCCACCACCTCGTTGCAGACGCTCCGCTCCGTTCCCTGAAGATGGTGGCACTCGAGCAGGACCCGGGCGGCGAGCCCGTCGTCGTCTTCAGGCTGGGGGAAGAGAAGCAGCGTTCTCGACGGATGCCGCTCCGCAAGCCCGGAGAGCGTCTCGGTCGCAGCCGCTTGCCACTCGACGGGCACCCACGCGAGATGGGTGAGGACGCTCGTGCGCAGCTGTCGGTCCTCGCGCCCGGGGCGGAACCGGAGACCGACGAGCGCCTGTTCGATGTCCACGACCGACGCGCACTCGTCTGCCCATTCCTCTACTTGCGCTACCGGTGCCACCCGATGAGCTCCTCAGAGGTCTGCGGCCCCCACGTGCCCGCCGCATGGTTCGGAAACGAGGGTTTGTCCCGCCGCCAGGCGGCGACGATCGCGTCGACGAGCGCCCACTGCTCCTCGATCTCGTCCGCGCGGGTGAAGAGCGTTGCGTCGCCGAGCATCGCGTCGAGGATCAGACGCTCGTACGCCTCGGGCAGACCCGTGCGAAAGGCGCCGCCGTAGAGGAAGTCCATGTGCACGGTGCGAACCCGCATTCCCTCCCCCGGCACCTTCGCCCCGATCGCGAGCGACACGCCCTCGTTGGGCTGGATGTGGACGATCAACAGGTTCGGACGCAGCTCGCTCGTGTCCTCGAACAGCGTGTGCGGAACGCGCTTGAACTGAATCGCAATGGTCGTCTCACGGCGGGGAAGCCGTTTGCCGGTGCGGACGTAGAACGGCGTGTCGGCCCAGCGCCAGTTGTCCACCTGGAGCCTGGCCGCCACGAACGTCTCGGTCGTCGAGTCGGGGGCGACGCCTTCCTCTTCGCGGTATCCGGGCACCCGCTCGCCCTCGATGAATCCCGGGCCGTACTGGCCGCGGACGACAGACCGCGGGGAGGGTGTGGACAACGCCTTCAGCACCTTCAGCTTCTCGTTGCGGACCGCCTCGGCCGTGAAGTCGATCGGCGGCTCCATCGCCGTCAGCGCGACGAGCTGGAGGAGGTGGTTCTGAAAGACGTCCCTGATCGCGCCCGACTCCTCGTAGAACGCGGAGCGCCGCTCGATCCCGATCGATTCCGCCACCGTGACCTGGACGTGGTCGATGAACTGGCGGTTCCAGACCGGCTCGAAGATTCCGTTCGCGAAGCGCAGCGCCAGGAGGTTCTGCACGGTGTCCTTGCCGAGGTAGTGGTCGATGCGGAAGACCTCGTCCTCCGTGAAGTTGCGAGCCAGCAGCTCATTCAGCTCGCGGGCCGTGACGCTGTCTCGGCCGAAGGGCTTCTCCACGATGAGGCGCGTCCACCCCGTCGTCGTGCGCCGTTCCCCCAACTCCTCGATCAGCTTCGGCATCGCCGCCGGCGGGACGGCGAGGTAGTAGACCCGGTTGCCGCGGGTGCCGTACTCCCCGTCGAGCTCGGTGAGGCAGCGGGCGACCCGGTCCTCCCCCTCCTCATCCGCGAACTCGGCGGCGAGATAACGCGTGCGGGCGGCGAGACGGCCCCACACCTCGGCGCGAAACTCGTCCCGGGCGTACGAACGGACCGCCTCCTTCATCGCCGAGACGAAGTCCGCCGTCTCCTGCTCCGTGCGGGCGACTCCGACGATGGCGAACTGCTCCGGGAGAAGATCACGCATGGCGAGTGCGTAGAGCGCCGGGAAGATCTTGCGCTTGGTGAGATCGCCCGAGGCCCCGAAGATCGCCAGCACGCACGGCTCCGGTGTCCGCCTGACCTGGAGGCCCTCCATGAGGGGGTTCGACTCAGTCTCGACGGACTGCATGACCACCGAACTGGTTGCGGAGCGCTGCGTTCACCTTGGCCGCAAAGGACTCGTCCTGCCGGGACGCGAAGCGCGCGTAGAGCGCGGCAGTGATCACGTGGAGCGGGACGGCGGTCTCGATCGCCTGCTCCACCGTCCAGCGGCCCTCGCCCGAGTCCTCGACGTAGCCCTTGATCTCCTCGAGACGCGGATCGTCCTGCAGGGCGGTGGCCAGGAGGTCGAGCAGCCAGGAGCGCACGACCGAGCCGTGCCGCCAGAGCTCCGCGACCGCCGGCAGGTCGAGGTCGAACTCGGACGCCTGCATGAGGTCGAAGCCCTCCGCGTAGGCCTGCATCAGTCCGTACTCGACGCCGTTGTGCACCATCTTCACGAAGTGCCCGGCGCCTGACGGCCCGACATGGGCGAAGCCTCCCTCGGGCGCCAGCGCCTCGAAGACGGGCGTGAGGCGGCCGACGGGCTCGGGGTCGCCGCCCGCCATCAGGGCGAACCCCTTTTGCAATCCCCAGATCCCCCCGGAGACACCGACGTCGAGAAAGTGAATGCTCCGGCCGGACGCCTCGCCGGCGCGCCGCTGCGAGTCTCGGAAGTTCGAGTTCCCGCCGTCGACGATCGCGTCTCCCGCCTCGACGATCCCGAGCAGCTCGTGGAACGTGCTCTCCGTGATCGGGCCGGCGGGGATCATCAGCCAGATGTGACGGGGGGGCTCGAGCTGTCCCGCAAGCTCCTCGAGGGAGGAGGCGGTCGAGTCCACCTGCGGGTCGTAGGTCTTGATTTCGTGGCCCGCGCGGGTGAGACGTTCCGTCATGCCGGAGCCCATCCGGCCGAGCCCGACCATGCCGAGCTGCATTACAGATCCTCCAGGCGGACGCGGACGATCCGCCGGCCGCGCTCCGCGAGCGCCTGGTAGTCACCATCTGCCTGTGCCTGGATCAGCTCCCGGAAGCCGAACTTCCGTCCCGGAATCGACAGCTCCTCTCCGAGGTCGTCGAGAACCTGGATGAAGAGGCCGGTGTCCGGCCCGCCCTTGTGCAGCTGGCCGGTCGAGTGGAGGTAGCGCGGGCCGAGCCCGACCGAGACTGCCGCTCCCGTCGCCTTTGCGAGCTCGACGAGGGGCTCGAGCTCGTGCTCTCGCGCCGGGTCGATGAACGCCTGGATCGCCACGTAGCTCACCGGGCCGGCGTGCTCCAGCACCTCGTCGACATGTCCGTCGGAGACACGACGAGTGTCTGACACCGACTGTCCGGAAAGGAGGGCGTTGGTTCGATCCTTGGCGGACTGGACGTCCGGCTGGTCGAAGGGGTTGATCCCGAGGGCCGACCCCGCGACGGCGGTGCCGAACTCCCAGCGGAAGAACTCCTGCCCGAGGTCGTACGGGTCATCCAGAGGAGTCCCGAACGCCTCACCGGCTTCCCGCACCGGAACGACGCCCTTCCCCTGCTTTCCGGTCGACTCGGCGACGAGCTGTTCGACCCAGAGCCCGAAGTCGCCCTCGATCCGGACGAACGGCGTCTCCGCCAGTCGGACGCCGAGCGCGAGCCCGGGATTGCCCACCTCCTGCCTGCACGCCTCCCGCATCTCCTCGGCCCGGTCGAGGAGCCGTTCGACGTCGAGGCCCATGAGGACGGCGGGCAGCAAGCCGAAGACCGACAGCGCCGAGTAGCGACCGCCGATCGTGGGCTCGCCGTAGAAGACGTCCTCGGAGATCTCGGCAAGCGGCGACCCCGGATCGGTGATCACCGCGAACCGGCCGCCGCGTTTCCGGAAGAGGTCGGTATGGGATCGCGTCTCAACGGTCGTCCCCGATTTCGAGGCGGCGACGAACAGTGTCCGCTCGACATCCACGGCAGCCTCGACCCGGCGGATCGCCGTCGGATGGGTGGTGTCCAGGACATGGAACCGCTCGACGCCGAAGGCGCGCCTCAGAACCTCCGGCGCAAGACTCGAGCCGCCCATCCCAAGCAGGACGACGTCATCGACGTCCAGGCCGGCTGCGAAGTCCCGCAGCTCGGGGATCCGCTCGCGCATCCGCGCGGGCTCGTCGAGCCAACCGAGCCAGTGCGCCTCGTTGCCACCGGTCCAGACGGACGGGTCGCGCTCCCAGATCCGCTCGACGAGCTCGGCCGACGCCAGGGTGCTCAAGCCGAGACGAGGACCGCGCGCTTGGAGGCGACCCCCTCGAGCAGCTCGTCGAAGGAGTCGGCGAACTTCTTGACGCCTTCGTCCTCGAGCACCCGCGTCACGTCGTCATAGTCGACACCGGCCCGAGCGAGGTCGTCGAGGAGCTGCTCCGCCTCGTCGACGCCCTCCTCGAGCGTGAGCCGAACTTCACCGTGATCCTGAAAGGCCTGGACGGTCTCGGTCGGCATCGTGTTCACGGTCTCGGGCCCGATCAGCTCCTCGACGTAGACCACGTCGCGGTAGTCCGGGTTCTTGGTCGACGTGGAGGCCCAGAGGCAGCGCTGCTTCGAGGCGCCGGATTCCGCGAGCGCTGTCCAGCGGCCTCCGGAGAAGATCTCCTTGTAGCGCGCGTAGGCCAGCTTCGCGTTGGCCACGGCCAACCGCCCCTTGAGGTGGTCGTGGCCGCCGATCTCCTCGAGGCGCTTGTCGGCCTCGGTGTCCACTCGCGAGACGAAGAAGCTCGCGACCGACGTGACGGGTCGCGGGTCGCCGCCGCCCTCGACGAAGCGCTCGAGCCCTCGGATGTATGCCTCGGCAACCGCGGCGTAGCGCTCGAGCGAGAAGATCAGCGTGACGTTGATGCTCTTGCCGCGCGCGGTCATCTCCTCGATCGCCGGCAGCCCCGCCTCTGTAGCCGGAATCTTCACGTAGAGGTTCTGGCGGTCGATCTCGTCGTGGTAGCGCTGCGCCTGCTCGATCGTCGCGTCGGTGTCGTTCGCGAGGCCGGGATCGACCTCGAGCGAGACGTAGCCGTCCTGTCCCTTCGTCCCGTCCCAGACACGTCCGAAGAGATCGCACGCGGCGCGGATGTCGTCGGCCGCGAGCCGCAGGAAGATCTCCTTCGGGTCGTCCTCCTCCGCGAGCACCTCGCGCAGCTGCTCGTCGTACCAGTCGCCCTCGGCCATCGCCTTCTGAAAGATCGAGGGGTTCGACGTGACACCAACGACGGCGTCCTCCCGCATCATTCGCTCGAGCTCGCCGGTCCTCAGCCACTCGCGCGAGACCGAGTCGATCCAGATGCTCTGCCCGAGCTCGCTCAGCCGGTGAAGTCTCGATTCAGACACGTGACGTCTCCTTTTCCATCGTTTCGATCTTCTCAAGCCTCCGCCGGTAGCGCTCCCCGCCGTCGAACTCGGCAGCGAGAAACACCCGAATCAGCTCGGCGGCGAGGTCCGCGCCCACCACGCCGGATCCGATGCAGAGCACGTTCATGTCGTCGTGCTCCACGCCTTGATGGGCCGAATAGGTGTCATGGCAGATCGCGGCCCGGATCCCGGGAAGCTTGCAGGCCGCGACCGCCGCTCCGACGCCCGATCCACACACGAGGATGCCGCGCTCGGCGTCGCCGCCGCGGATCGCCTCGCCGACCTGGCGCGCCTTGTCCGGGTAGTCGACTGGGTCGTCCGTGTCCGTCCCGAGATCGAGCGACTCGTGGCCCAGCGCCGAGACCTCCTCGAGGACGCAGTCCCGGAGCTTGACCCCGCGATGATCGAAAGCGACCGCGACCCGCATTACTCGACTACGTTACCCCCCGATGGCCGACCTGGACCTCTGTCGCGAGCTCGGGCAGCAGCTGCGGGTGGACGCGGTGCGCGCGAGTGCCGCCGCGGGCTCGGGTCATCCGACGTCTTCCATGTCCGCAGCCGATCTCGCCGCTGTCCTGCTGGCAGGCCACCTCCGGTACGACTTCGACACGCCGAAGAGCCCGGCCAACGACCGCCTGATCTTCTCGAAAGGCCACGCCTCACCACTCGTCTACGGCCTCTTCCGGGCCGCCGGGGCGATCACGGAGGAGGAGTTCGGAACCTACCGCCAGATCGGGAGCCGCCTACAGGGACACCCCACGCCGGTCCTCCCCTGGGTCGACGTCGCAACCGGCTCCCTCGGCCAGGGGCTTCCGATCGGGGTCGGCATGGCGCTTGCCGGCAAGAAGCTCGACCGGCTGCCCTTCCGCGTCTGGGTCATCTGCGGCGACAGCGAGATGGCCGAAGGCTCGATGTGGGAGGCGATCGACCACGCGTCCTTCTACGAGCTCGACAACCTCACCGCGATCATCGACGTCAACCGGCTAGGCCAGCGGGGCGAGACGATGCACGGCTGGAACCTCTCGACCTATTCCGACCGGTTCCGCGCCTTCGGCTGGCATGCGATCGAGATCGACGGCCATGACGTCGAGGAGATCGACGCTGCCTACGTCGAGGCCGAGTCCGCCGGGAAGCCGACGGCGATCGTCGCAAAGACGATCAAAGGCAAGGGCTACTCCGAGATCGAGGACAAGGGGGGCTGGCACGGCAAGGCCGTCGTCGCGGAGGCGGTGGAGGAGCTCGGGGGGGTTCGCAACATTCGAGTGGACGTCGCAAAACCCGCGGCCGGAGAGCCTCACAC
Organism: Actinomycetota bacterium; assembly: GCA_013695385.1. GTDB lineage: Bacteria > Actinomycetota > Thermoleophilia > Gaiellales > Gaiellaceae > JACDAN01. The sequence continues at coordinate 6,630 of JACDAN010000224.1, forward strand.
CTTCGATCCAGCGGGTACGCCCGAGTGGCCGAGGTACGAGCTGGGCTCCGAGGTCGCAACGCGCAAGGCCTACGGCGACGCGCTTGCCGCACTCGGCGGAGAGCGAGGCGACATCGTGGTGCTCGACGGCGAGGTCTCCAACTCGACGTACGCCGAGATCTTCAGAGACGCCCATCCCGACCGGTTCTTCGAGATGTACATCGCCGAGCAGCAGCTGATCGCCGCGGCAGTAGGGATGCAGGTGCTCGGCTGGAAGCCGTTCGCCTCGACCTTCGCGGCCTTTATGAGCCGCGCCTACGACTTCGTCCGCATGGCGGCGGTCAGCCAGGCGACGCTGAAGTTGTGCGGCTCGCACGCCGGCGTCTCGATCGGCGAGGACGGACCTTCCCAGATGGCGCTGGAGGATCTCGCGGCGTTCCGGGCCATCAGCGGATCCACCGTGCTCTACCCGTGCGACGGGAACCAGACCGCCGCTCTCGTGCGTGCGATGGCCGACCTGGAGGGGATCTCCTTCCTGCGCACGACCCGCGCGGACACCGAGGTGCTCTACGGGCCGGACGAGGAGTTTCCGGTCGGGGGAAGCAAGACGCTGCGCTCGTCCGACGACGACGACGTCACCATCGTCGCCGCAGGAATCACGGTGCGCGAGGCGCTCGCCGCGGCCCAGACACTCGAGGGCGAAGGGATCGCCGCCCGGGTGATCGACTGCTACTCCGTCAAGCCGATCGACGCCGAGGCGTTGCGGAGCATCGGTACCCCGATCGTGACCGTCGAGGATCACTGGCCTGAAGGCGGTCTCGGCGAAGCGGTCCTCTCGGCCTTCGCCGACGCCGACGACCGGCCGCGCCTCATCAAGCTCGCAGTCCGAGACCTGCCCGGGTCGGGAAAGCCGGCCGAGCTGCTCGCCGCCGCCGGCATCGACGCAGATCACATCGCCGGCGCCGTCCGCTCTCTCGTCAAGCCCCGAGCGCCTGCCTGATTCCGGACAGCAGCTCTGCTGCATCGAACGGCTTGAGGAAGAAGCTGGCGCCCGCCGGCAGTCCGAGATCGAGCAGAATCAGGTCCGGGCGCTCCGGGCCACCGAGAGCGCGGTTGCAGCGTCGCGGGGGAACGCAGTCTCGTAGCCCGCCGCGGTCAGCTGGACGTGGAGAAGCTGGCGGATGTCCTGGTCGTCCTCGACGACGAGGATCTTCGACGGCATCGGCTCTATCTTGACGGACGCGCTCGAAGCAATCGGTGTCAAGTGGCGCGGCGGAGCTGCTCGTCGAGCGGGACGAGCGGGAGCCCGAACGTCATCACCGCGTCATCGTTCGAAACGACGTTGTCGCCGGCCTCGAGCATGGTCAGCAGGTCTCGTGTCAGCGGGATGTTGCCCGGAAGTCTCTCGGTGATCGTCGCCGGGAAGCGCATCAGGCTGGTCGGCAGATGAAGCGTGGGCCGGCGGCGGATCCCGATCGTTCGGCGGAGCCGCTCCCAGAACTGATCCCAGTCGACCACGTCGGGGCCTCCGACCTCGAACGTCCGGTTCGTCGCCTCGGGCTTGTCGATCGAGGCCGCGAAGTACGCGGCGACGTCGTCGACCCAGATCGGCTGGATCCGCTGCTTGCCGTTGCCGACGATCCCCGTCACCGGCGAGATCTTGGCCATGCGGCTGAAGGTCGGGACGATGCCGCCGTCCTTGCCGAAGATGAAGCTCGGCCGGAAGATCACGTGCTCCATCCCGGACGCCTTCACGTCCAGCTCCTCGGTCCACTTGGCATCGAAGTACGGAACGAGATCCTTCGTCTCCGCGCTCGTGCCGAGCGCGCTCATGAGGACAAAGCGCCTGACGCCCCGCGCTTCGCACGCGGCGATCAGCTTGCGCGTGCCCTCGATCATCACGCGGCGGAACTCCTCCGGCCGGCCCTGTCGAATGGCGACGAGGTGCACTACGACGTCCTGGCCCTCGGCCGCCGCGCGGAGGCTCTCGCCCTCGGTCATGTCGCCGCGGACCGTCTCCTGCGCACGCACTCCGGCCCGCGCGGCCGACCCTGCCCGGCGTTCGAGGACGCGCACGACATGGCCGGCGTCGGCGATCGCGTTCGCCAACTTCGGGCCGACGAATCCCGTCGCCCCGGTGACGAGGACCCTCACACGTTCTCCTTCTGAAAGTTCTGCCAGTAGCGGCTCGGGGTCGGGCCCTGCTGGCCCTGGTACTTCGAGCCGAGGCCACCCGTGCCGTAGGGCTTCTCCGCCGGCTCGGACAGCTGAACGAACGACAGCTGCCCGATCTTCATCTCCGGGTAGATCGTGATCGGAAGATTCGCGACGTTTGACAGCTCGAGCGTGACGTGGCCGTCCCAGCCGGGGTCGATGAAGCCGGCCGTGGAGTGGATGAGCAGACCGAGTCGGCCCAGCGAGCTCTTTCCCTCCAACCGGGCGACGAGGTCGTCGGGCAGGCGGATCCGCTCGAGCGTAGAGGCGAGGGCGAACTCGCTCGGGTGGAGGATGAACGGTGCGCCGTCCTCCATCTCCACCAGCTCGGTCAGCTCCTCCTGCTCCTCCTTGACGTCGATGTACGGGTAGCGCGCGTTGTGGAAGACGCGGAACCAGCGGTCGACTCGAACGTCGACGCTGGACGGCTGGAGCAGCGACGAGTCGTAGGGATCGATCTCGATCCGCCCTTCGTCGAGCAACCGCCGGATCGTGCGGTCGGAGAGAACCACTAGAGCGAGGCCACCGCGGCCCGGCTCAGCTCGGAGAACTCGGCATCGGAGAGCTCCAGCTGCGCTGAGGCCACGTTCTCCTCCAGGTGCTCGAGGGACGACGTCCCGGGGATGGGCGCCATTGCCGGCGATCGTCGCAGAAGCCAGGCGAGAGCGACCTGCGCGGCCGTGGAGGCCCGCGAGCCGGCGATCTGTGCGAGGCGGCCCTTCGCCTGGGCGAGCTGCCCCAGGGCCAGCGGGAACCAGGGCAAGAACGCAAGACCCTCCCGCTCGCAGACGTCGAGGACGGCTTCGGAATGACGGTCGGCGAGGCTGTACCGGTTCTGCACGGACACCACGGGGACGATCTTCCGCGCTTCTGCGAGCTGGCGGGCGTCGACGTTCGACAGACCGAGGTGGCGGATCTTGCCCTGCTCCCGGAGCCGCGCGAGCTCGCCGACGGACTCCTCGAGGGGCACCTGGGGATCGACGGCGTGAAGCTGGTAGAGGTCGATGCGCTCCAGGCGGAGACGGCGGAGGCTCCCTTCGAGCGCGTCGCGCAGGTACTCGGGACGGCCGTCTCGCTGCCACTCGCCCGGGCCGCCGCGAGTGAGCCCGCCCTTCGTCGCGACGACCACATCCTCCGGGTAGGGATGGAGGGCGTCGGCGATCAGCGTCTCGTTGACCTCCGGCCCGTACGACGAGGCGGTGTCGATCATGGTCACGCCGAGCTCGAGGGTGCGCCGGAGAACGGCCTTCGCGCCCTCGCGGTCGGAGGGGTCTCCCCAGACCCCTGGGCCCGTCAGCCGCATCGCCCCGAACCCCATCCGGTTCACGGTCAGGTCGCCCAGCGCGACCGTCCCTGAGGCGGCAGCGGGGAGCGTCGTCGGCTCAGCGGCCATCGGCTGAACTAAACCAGTTCGAGTTGGCGGTAGGGCTCGAAGCCCGAGACACCGACGCCCACGAGCCGCAGGGCGCCCGGCCGGTCTGCGAGCGCCCGGTCGAGGAGCGCGCAGGCCAAGTCGGCGATGCGGTCCGGATCGTCGGTCCCCACGGGAAGCGTCGCCGAGCGGCTCCTGATCGCGAAGTCCGTGTACCGCACCTTCGTCGTCACGGTTCGCGCGGCGTCGCCCGAGCGCTGCAGGTGCTCGGCGAGCTCGGTCGCCATCCGGCGAAGCTCCGCCCGAAGCTCCTCGACATCCTCGATGTCGCGGGGAAAGGTCTCTTCCTGGCTGATCGAGACTCGCTGGACAGCGGTATCGAGGCCCCGTGGATCGATCCCGCGGGCACGGTCGCGCAGGATCGCGCCGACCTTTCCGGGCAGCAGCTGCTTGAGCTGATCGTCCGAAAGCCCGGCGAGAGCGCCGATGCTCTCGATTCCGGCTGCGTTGAGGCGCGCGCCCGCCCTCGGGCCGACGCCCGGAAGGCGGCGGATGTCGAACGGCGCCAGGAACTCGGCCTCCTTGCCGGGCAGCACGACGACGAGACCGCCGGGCTTCCGCCAGTCGCTCGCGATCTTGGCGACCACCTTGCAGGTGGCGACGCCGAGCGAGGAGGTCAGGCTGGTCGCGCCTCGTACGGCGGTCTGAACGGCCTCGGCGAGCGTCCTCGCCTCCCCGAAGCCGCTCGCAACATCGCCGAGGTCGAGGTATCCCTCGTCGAGACCCGTGCGCTCGACCGTCGGGACGACCTGGCGCACGGCGTCCCAGACCGCGCGGGAGTACGCCGAGTACGCGGACTTGCGCGGCCGGACGAAGACGGCGTGGGGGCAGCGGCGGAGCGCTTCCGCGCAGCTCATCGCCGAGTGGATCCCGAACTGGCGGGCGACGTAGTTCGCGGTCGCGACGACGCCGCGGCCTCGCGGGTCCCCCCCGACGACGAGCGGCTTCAGGCGCAGCTCGGGGTTCTCGAGCTCCTCGACGGCCGCGTAGAAGGCGTCCAGGTCGAGGTGCGCCAGGATCAGGGGGCGAGTCGCTCGATCTTCCACTCCCCGTCATCTTGGCGGCGGTAGCGGAAGCGATCGTGGAGGCGGCTCTCCCGGTGCTGCCAGAACTCCCAGGTCTCAGGCGAGAGCCGATAGCCGCCCCAGTGCGGCGGAAGCGGGACCTCCCGACTCTCGTACTCCGTCGCGAGCTCCCGGACTCTGGCGTCGAGATCGGCCCGGGAGCCGATCACCTCGCTCTGCGCCGACGCCCACGCAGCAAGCCGGCCCCCGCGCGGACGGGTGAGGAAGTAGTCTGCGGACTCGTCGTCCGAGACCCGCTCTACCGGCCCCTCGATGCGAACCTGCCGCCCGAGAGGCGCCCAGTAGAAGAGGAGGGCTCCGCGTGGATTCCCAGCCAGCTCGCGCCCCTTGCGGCTGCCGTGGCCGGTGTGGAACTTGATCCCACGCTCGTCGAAATCCTTCGCCAGGACCATGCGGACGGAGGGCCGGCCGTCCACGTCGGAGGTCGCAAGCGCGACGGCCTCGGGCATCTCCAGCACCCTCGCGGCTTCCTCGAACCAGCGCCGGAACAGTGCGAGCGGATCGGGGTCGAGGTCGCCGCGGCGCAGCGCCCGCTCATCGCTCATGAATACCCATTATTCAGTATGCACCAATCCGGCCACTGCGCTATCGTCGCCGACATGGCGATGACGAAGACGATCGAGCTGCGCACGGACGTACCCGGCCCCAGATCCTGCGAGATCCTCGAGCGCAAGAAGCGCGTGATCGCGGAGCCCCTCTCCCTCGTCCACTCGCTCGTGATCGAGCGGGGCGAGGGCGCGACCATCACCGATGTCGACGGCAACAGGTTCATCGACTTCACCGGCGGGGTCGGCTGTCTGAACGTCGGTCACTCCCACCCGCGAGTGGTGGAGGCGGCGCAGGAGCAGCTCCAGCGCTTCAGCCACACGGACTTCACGATCGTCCCCTACGAGGCCTACGTTCGCCTCGCCGAGCGCCTGTGCGACCTCGTCCCGATCGCGAACGCGAAGGCGGCGTTCTTCAACGCTGGGACGGAGGCGGTGGAGAACGCGGTCAAGTTCGCGCGCTCGTACACGAAACGGCCTGCGGTGATCGCCTTCGAGGGAGGGTTCCACGGCCGCACGCTGCTCTCGCTGTCGCTGACCTCGAAGACGCATCCGTACAAGGCGGGACTCGGGCCGTTCGCGCCCGAGGTCTACCGCGTCCCGTTCCCCAACGAGTATCGAGGGCCGAGCGCCCGCGAGGCACTCGACGCGCTCGAGCGTGCGCTCATCACCCAGGTCGCCGCGGAGACGGTCGCCGCGATCGTGATCGAGCCGGTTCAAGGAGAGGGCGGCTTCGTCGTCGCGCCCAGAGAGTTCATGGAGGGCGTGCGCCGCCTGTGCGACGAGCACGGGATCGTCATGGTCATCGACGAGGTGCAGACGGGCTTCGGGCGTACCGGCAAGCTGTTTGCGATCGAGCACTACGGCATCGAGCCCGACCTGATCACGCTGGCGAAGTCGATTGCGATGGGCCTCCCCCTCTCGGCGACGATCGGTAAGCCGGAGATCATGGACGCGCCGGGCGATTCGGCGATCGGGGGCACCTACGTCGGCAACCCGGTCGCCCAGGCCGCCGCCCTCGCAGTGCTCGACGTGATCTCCGAGGAGGATCTCTGCGCCCGCGCGGAGACGCTCGGCCAGACGATGCGTGCCCGCATGGAAACGTGGCGGGAGCGTTGGCCCACGGTTGGCGATGTCCGCGGGCTCGGAGTGATGCTGGCGATCGAGCTGGTCCGCGACCCCCAGGGCAAGGATCCCGACGCCGACACTGCGACGGCCGTCGTCGAGGAAGCAGCGCGGAACGGGCTGCTTCTGCTCAAGTCGGGCATCTACTCGAACTGCATCCGGGTGCTCTGCCCGCTCACCCTCACCGACGCCGAGGCCGACGAGGCACTAGGGGTGTGGGAGCAGGCGGTCGAAACCGTTCTGTCGTAGCGCCGTCCGAACGGGGCGGTTATGTTCGGCTCAGCAATGCGCAGCCGCGCCGCCACGTGGGTGAATCTGATCTTTGCGTCGATCATCGTGATCGGCGTCTTCCTGCAGGCGTACTTCATCGCCTCGTACACGATGGGCGCCGGCAAGGGGGCGCTGGACGCCCACGGTTTCCTCGGCGGGCTCGTCATCCACGGCTCGGAGCTAATCGTCTTTCTCTCGTCCCTCGTCGCCTTCTGGGGCCTTTGGCGGTGGGTGGCGGTGAACTTTGGCCTGTTCGTCGTCGGAACGGTGCAGATCTTCGTGCTCCCGCCCGACGACGAGCGTGGCGAGCCCTGGATCCACGGGCTCCATGGGCTCCTGGCGATCGTGGTGCTCGTCTACGCCGCGCATATCGCCCATCGCGACATGCGGTGGCTCGGGATCGGCGGCAGGCGTATGACCGAGCCGATGGCTGCCCCTCCGCCCACCGAGCCCGTTTAGCTCGCCAGTAACCTCTGCCCTCGTGCAGGGAGAGGTGATCGCCGGCCGGTACGAGCTCGTCGAGTCGATCGGAAAGGGCGGCATGTCGACCGTCTACAAGGCGCAGGACCGCCTCCTCGAACGCATCGTCGCGATCAAGGTCCTCCACGAGCACTTCACCCAGGACGAGGAGTACGTCGAGCGCTTCCGGCGGGAGGCGCGCTCGGTCGCACAGCTCTCTCACCCGAACATCGTCACGGTCATCGACCGGGGCGAGGATGAGGGGCGGCAGTACATCGTCTTCGAGTACGTCGAGGGCGAGAACCTCAAGCAGCTTGTCGAGCGCATCGGCCCCATGCCGGTCCGCGACGCGCTGCTCCTGACGCTCCAGATGGCCCGCGCGCTCTCGTTCGCACATCAGCGCGGCCTCATCCACAGGGACGTCAAGCCGCAGAACATCCTCCTCAATGCCGACGGTCAGGCCAAGATGACCGACTTCGGAATCGCGCGCTCGGTCGACGTCCAGGGCGTCACGGTCACCGGCACCGTGCTCGGGACGAGCGAGTACATCGCGCCCGAGCAGGCGCGAGGCCAGCGGGTCGACGCGCAGACGGACGTCTACTCCCTCGGCGTCGTCCTCTACGAGCTGCTCATCGGCGGCGTGCCGTTCGAGGGAGACAACTTCGTCAGCGTGGCGTTGCAGCACGTGAACGAGCCGGTTCCGAGCGTTCTCGAGCATCGGCCCGAGGTGCCGACTCGACTGGCGCTCGCCGTCGAGCGGGCGATGGCCAAGTCGCCGGAGCACCGCTACGACTCGATGGATGAGCTCGTAGGGGAGCTGGAGGCGTGCCTCGCCGAGCTCGACCCGGTCTCGGAGGGGGCGACGATGATCGCCCGCCGGCCGGTTGTCCAACAGGAGCAGGAACGGCGGCGGCGAGAGCCACGACAACGGCGGCGCCTGGGCGTCCTCCGGCCGTTCCTCGCCGTCGTCGCCGTGCTGGGCGTCGCGGGCCTCGCGGCGCTCGGTGCGCTTGCGCTCCGGGACAAGGAGAATGATCCGGAGGTTGCGCCGCGCGCCGCGATCCGGCTCCAGGGCATCGGCGCCTTCGATCCCGAGGGAGGAGACGGTGAGCACGACTCGGACGCGCCTGACGCAACGGACAACGACCTGGAGACCTACTGGCCGACGGAGAACTACACGTCGGAGTTCACCAAGTCCGGGGTCGGAGTGATTCTCGACGCCGGTCGGACCGTCGAGCCGAAGACGATCACCGTGACCTCCGACACTCCCGGGTTCACCGCGGAGATCCGGGCCGGAGAGAATCCCGCCGGACCATTCGACCGGGTATCCGAGGCCGGAGTCGTGCAAAGCCGCCGCAGGTTCGCCCTGAGGGACGCGAAGGCGCGCTACTTCGTGGTGTGGATCACCGAGCTCGACAGGGTCGCCCACGTGAACGAGGTTCGCGCCCGCTAGTCGCCGAACTCCTCTAGAACTCGAGGGCCTGGCGACGGTCGTGGCGCTCGAGCGCGAGCTCGATCAGCCGGTCGAGCAGCTCCGGGTACGGGATCCCGGAGGCTTCGAAGAGCTTGGCGTAGACGCTTGTCGCCGTGAAGCCGGGGATCGTGTTCAGCTCGTTGACGAGCACCTCCCCGTCGTCTCGGACGAAGCAGTCCACCCGGGCCATGCCCTCACAGTCCGAGGCGACGAACGCCTCGACCGAGACCTGCTGAACCCGCCTGGCCGCCTCCTCCGGGACCCGGGGCGGGATCACGAGGTCCATGCCGCCCTCGTCGTACTTCGCCGAGTAGTCGTACCAGTCGACCCCGGAGAAACCGTGGGCGACGATCTCGCCGGGAAGCGAGGCGATCGGCTGACGGTTGCCGAGAACGCCGCACTCGACCTCGACCCCCGAGACGAACTCCTCGATCAAAACCTTCTCATCGTGGCGCCGCGCCAGGCCGACAGCCTCCTCGAGCGCGCCCTCCTCGGTCACCTTCGAGATCCCGACCGAAGAGCCGAGCCGCGCGGGCTTGACGAACACGGGGTAGCCGAACGGATTCTCCGGTCGGTCACCGTTCCGCACGATCACGCTCTGGGTGACCGGGATCCCCTTGTCGCGACAGATCGCCTTGAAGAGGTCCTTGTCCATGCAGAGGGCCGAGGCCGTCACGCCGGCGCCGACGTAGGGAACTCCGGCCAGCTCGAGGAGGCCCTGGACGGTCCCGTCCTCGCCGAAAGGCCCGTGCAGGATCGGCAGCACGACATCGACCTGGCCCAACGTCTCCGGAGCTGACGACGCCGTCGGAACCGGGAGCGTCTCGGCGACGGGACGCCCGAGCTCCCTCGTCTCGCCTGCCCCCAGCTCCCAGCGTCCGTCGCGGCCGATCTCGATCGTCTGCACGTCGTATCGGTCCGGATCGAGGGACTCGACGACGGATCGCGCAGAGGCGACCGAGATCTCGTGCTCGCTCGAGCGGCCGCCGGCGATCACTGCGACGCGGATCGGCCTGCTCACGGGATCGGCGGGGGAGGAGGTGGCGGTGTCGTGGGTGGCGGCGGAGCGGGCTCCTCCTTGAGCCGCCCGACGAAGAGCGTGACCTCGGAGCCGGGTTCCGCCTTCTGCCCGGGCGGCGGGGTCTGGCTGATGACGATGCCGTCCTCGTCCGGGTTCGACGTGGGTGTGTCCCGGATCACGACGGTCCAGCCCTCGTTCTCGAGAGTCGCGCGCGCATCGTCTTCCGCCAGGTCGCGTACGTCGGGGACCGACGTGGCCGACTCTCCGGTGGACACGTTGAGCGTGACGCGCGTCCCGGGTGGGGCCAACGTGCCCGGCACGGGGCTCTGGGAGACGACGGTTCCCTTCGGCTCCGGCGCGTCCACGTCGCGGCGAGCAGCCTCGAATCCCGCCTGGCGGAGCTCCTGTGCGGCGTCCTCGTACGATCGGCCGACGACGTTCGGGAGCCCGCTCTGTTGCGGCCCCTTCGAGACGTTGAGCCGGACGTCGCTGCCCTCGACGATGCTCGCGCCACCCGGCGGGTCCTGTGCGATGACGATGCCGGCAGGTTCGTCCGAGAAGATGTCGACGACCTTCGGGACGAGCTTGGCGTTCCGCAGGGTCGCCACCGCGTCCGACTCGCGCGCTCCGACCACCTCCGGGACCGCGACGCGGGGCTTCCCGGTCGAGACGAAGTAGCGCACGGCGTTCCCGCGCTGAATCCGCTCGCCCGCATCCGGCTCCTGGTCGAAGACGACTCCCCGGGGCACGTTCGCGTTGGACTGATCGACTTGAATGGGCTTCAGGCCGGCGTTGCGGATGCGCCGTCGCGCCTGCGGCGCTCTGAGACCCTCGACGAAGGGGACGGCGATCGGCTTCGTCTCGTTGATCTCGTCCTGGATCTGCTGCCATACGTAGACACCTGCGACCAGCGCACCGAGGAGCAGCAGGATGGCGAGCAGCCAGGGCCAGAACGACCGTTGCCTTCGCGGCGGCTCGTAGTCGTAGTAGCGCTGCTCGGTCTGGGAGCGCGTCGGCGGCGGGGTCACCACCGGCCGGCGGGAGATCATCGTCGGCGCAGATTCTGCGAGACCCGCCCCCGCGAGCACTGCCGTCGCCGCCTCGGCGGTCTCGGCCGTGACGCCGGAGCCCGCCGCCACCCGCGCGAGCTCGGCGTCCATCTCCTCCGCGCTCTCGAACCGGTCAGCCGGATCCTTCGCGAGAGCCCGGAGAACGACCATGTCGAGATCGGGCGGCACCTCCGGCCGCCGCGTCGAGGGCGACTTCGGGATCTCCGACAGGTGCTTCATCGCGATCTCCAGCGGCGTCTCGCCGTTGAACGGCAGCTTTCCCGTCAGCAGCTCGAAGAGGACGATCCCGACCGAGTACAGGTCCGAGCGTTGATCGACTGCGGCGCCACGCGCCTGCTCGGGCGAGAGGTACTGCGCAGTGCCGACGATCGACCCCGCCTCCGTCATCTGGCTCGCGGAGGTTCGCGAGATTCCGAAGTCGGTGACCTTGTACCGCCGCTCCGAGCCCTCCTGAGCGAGCATCACGTTGTGCGGCTTGATGTCCCGGTGGACGATCCCGCTCCGGTGAGCGAAGCCGACCGCGCGAAGGATCTGGCGCACACACTCGATCGCAGCGGCGATCGGCAACGGCCCCTCGGCGACGATGCGATCCTTCAGGCTTCGTCCCTCGAGGTACTCCATCGCGATGTAGTAGGTGCCCTCGGCCTCACCGCGGTCGTAGATCGAGACGATGTTCGGATGCGAGAGACCGGCGGCGTTCTTCGCCTCCCTGCGGAAGCGCTCGACGAACGAGTCGTCGCTCGCATGCCGGTCGTTGAGGATCTTGATGGCGACCCGCCGTCCGAGCTCCTCGTCCTCGGCGAGGTACACGTTCGCCATCCCCCCGGAACCGAGTCGCCGGACGATGCGATACCGGCCGTCGAAGAGCGTGTTGATGAGGGTGTCGGAAACTGCCATTAGATCGGTGAAGCCCTGATCTCGCGCGTCCGGCTACGCGTTCTGGCGTGTCTGGGCCGCTCCCATTCCCGGTCAGGCGCCGCCTTCGGCGCCAGCCCGGAAACGCGAGCTTCGCACCGCCGGTCCGGCACCGATGCTGCCAGCATCGCCACCGGCCCGTCGCCGCACCCCAGAGCAGCCAGCTCGCGCCCCGGAACGGACGATCTCATGGCATCACCCATCTGACGAAGAATTCGACGCCGGACGGATGAGCGCCTCCATGATCTGCTTCGCGATCGGCGCGGCGACGGTGCCGCCGGTGCCGCTCTGGTTCTGGAGCACGACCGCGATCGCCACCTCCGGCTTCTCACGCCCGGCGAAGGCCACGAACCAGACCGTGTTGCGGCCGGCGCGGCCGGTCTCCGCGGTTCCCGTCTTGCCGCCGACGCGCACGCCGGAGATCTGCGCAGCCGTCCCGGTTCCGCCGGAGACGACGGACTCCATCATCGACACGAGCTCGGCCGCGGTCTCGGACTTGATCGCGCGCCGCAGCTCGTCTGGTTCCGTCGTCGAGACGATCGTCTTGTCGGGCGCCCGGACCACGTCGGTGAGGTAGGGCTCCATGACGATTCCGTCGTTCGCGACCGCGCCGGCCACCATCGCCATCTGCAACGGGGTCACCAGGAGCCGCTCCTGTCCGAAGGCGAAGCGGCCGGGGTCGACCTTCGACTGCTCGGCCTGCGGCAGCAGCGTTCCGTCCTGGTAGAGCCCGCTCGGCGCTCGCTCGCCCGCAGGGAGGTCGATCGGGGGGTCCTCGTAGAACCCGAACCGCTTTGCGTAGTCCACGATCAGATCCGGGCCGAGCTGCTTGCCCATCTCGCAGAACGCCGAGTTCACGGAGTGCTGAAGGGCCTGGCCGAAGTTGATGCGGCCGAACGGCGACGACGTGTCGTAGTTCTCGACCCGCTTGCCGTACTCGATGCAGTACCCCGGGTCGACGAACGTGGATTCCGGCGTGAACCGGCCGGAGTCGAGGGCGGCGGCAGCGGTGAGGACCTTGAACGTCGAGCCCGGGATGAAGAGGCCTGAGGTCGCGCGATCGAGCAGGGGGGCGATCGGGCAGGGCCCTGCCCGGCGCCCGATTGCCGCGAAGTTCCGCTCGACGAGGTTCGGGTCGTACGACGGGCTCGAAGCGAGGACGAGCACCTTGCCCGTCGAGGGCTCGATCGCAGCCGCGGCTCCGCATTGCCCGGCGAGGCCCTCCATCGCCACCCGCTGGGCTCGCGTCCGGATCGTCGTGACGATGTCGTTCCCCTCGATCGTCGACCCCCGGACCCGATCCAGGGCCGTGTCGACGATCGTGGCCAGGTTGGCATTCGCACCGGTGAGGAAATCGTTGCGCGAGCGCTCGAGCCCGGTCCGCGAGCGCGCGCGGGTCGAGTAGCCCACGGCGTGCGCCGTCAGCGAACCCTGCGGGTACCGGCGGAAGTAGAAGGTCTGGCCCGAGACGCGGCGTCGAAGGTTCCGGGCGAGGACGGTCTTGCCGTCGGCCCCGTAGATGGTTCCCCGTTTGATCGTGAACTGCGCGACGACCTTGATCGCGTTGTCCTGACGATCGGCCAAACCCGGGGCCGCCCACGCCTGCCAGTAGGTGGTGCCGAGGATCAGCGCGGTGACCAGGACGAGCGCGGCGACGGCGAGCCGCGAGATTTGCGGGTTCACGCTCTCACCCCGGCGCCGGCGTTCGCGCGGTTCGAGACGAGCAGGAGCCCTGCGAGCAGCACGAAGTTGGCGACGACGCTCGACCCTCCGTAGCTGACGAACGGAAGTGTGATCCCCGTCAGCGGGATCAGGCGGATGATCCCGCCGACGATGATGAAGGTCTGCAGCGTGAAGGCGAAGGTGAGCCCGACGGCCAGCAGCTTCGAGAATCCGTCCTGCGCGAGCAGGGCGATCCGGAAGCCCCGAGCTGCGAAGAGCATGTAGACGAGCAAGAAGGCGGAGATCCCGATCAGCCCCAGCTCCTGTGCGAGGGCGGAATAGATGAAGTCGGTGTTGAGGTAGGGAATCAGCCGGTTCCCGTCGGCGTCCGTGTACGTGCCCTGGCCGAGGCCCGTGCCGCCAAAGCCGCCGTTCGCGATCGAGTAGATCGACTGGATCGTCTGGTACCCACCGCCGTCGGCGTCGCTCCACGGGTCGAGCCACATCCGCACCCGCTCCGCGACGCGGCCGATCTGCGTGTAGACCGCCGCGGAACCTGCCACGAACATCACAGCCCCGGCGGCGACGAACCAGACCTGGGCCGTAGCCACGTACAGCATCGCCAGGAAGATCCCGAAGAAGAGCAGCCCGCCGCCGAGGTCGTTCGTCACGACGAGAACGAGCATCGCCGCCCCCCAGATGAGGAGCAGGGGTCCGAGGTCTTTGAGCCTCCCCTGGGCCAAGACCTCTCGCTTCTCGCGCAGATAGCCGGCGAGAAAGAGGATCAGGAAGATCTTCGCGAGCTCGCCGGGCTGAAAGCGAAGCGGTCCGAGCGCAACCCAGAGGCGGGCGCCGTTGACAGTCTGGCCGATCACCGGCATGACCGGAAGAGCGAGCAGCACGAGCGTCCCGAGCCCGAAGAGGTACTTGTAGCTCTCGAGCCGCCGATAGTCCCGGCCCAAGAGCAGCAGGGTGGCAGCGAAGGCGGCGAGCCCGATGACGATCCAGAGGCCCTGCCGAAAGGCGTCGTCCTCGTCGAGCCTGTAGATCTCGGTCAGCCCGAGGCCGGTCAGCAAGCCGGCCATCGGAAGAAGGTACGGATCGGCATTCGGCACAGTCGCGCGGGCGACGAGGTGCGCCACCACGTACAGGCCGAGAAAGAACAGGCCATACGAGAGCGACTCGGTGCTCACGACCTCCCGCTGGGCGATGTAGACGCTCGCAAAGGCCACGCCCACGACGGTTCCGACAACGAGGAGGTTGAGGAGCTCCCTGTTTCGGGCGGACATCACATTCGCTCCAGCAGCCAGAGGATCGCGGCGGCTGCGATCAGCAGCACCGCGAGTGCGGCGAGGATCGGGAGGACCCGCGAGCGGCGCCGCTCTCGTTTGGCGGGTCGCGAGTCACCCGAGGACTCCGAGGGGGGCACGATCATCGTGTCGACGGTGGGCACGGCGTCCAGGCCGGAGAGCGTGTCCTCGTCCTCCGAGGTCTCGGACCCGATGACCGGCGCCTGCTCGGTTACCGCGATATCGGCGAGATCCTCGCCGGTCAGCTCGAAGAAGACGACGGTGATGTTGTCCTCGCCGCCGCCCCGGTTCGCGGCGTTGACCAGCGCCTTCGCCGCCTCGTCGAGATCGGCGCGCTTCCGCTCGACCACATCGAGAATCCCCTTGTCGCCAACCATGTCGGTCAGCCCGTCGGAGCAGATGAGGAAGATGTCTCCGGCCGCGCCACGGACGGAGAACGTGTCGACGTCGACGTCCACGTCGGTGCCCACCGCGCGGGTGATCACCGACCGCTGCGGGTGCGTCTCCGCCTCCTCCGGGGTCAGCTTGCCGCTGCGGACGAGCTCCGCGACGAGCGAGTGGTCGTCCGTGAGCTGCTCGAGCTCACCGTCCCGGATCAGATAGGCCCGGGAGTCCCCGACATGTCCGATCACGACACGATCCGGCTCGACGAGGGCGACGGTCATCGTCGTCCCCATGCCGGAGGCCTCACGGTCCTCGTTCGCCCGCAGGAAGACCCGGCGGTTCGCTTCCTGAATGAGGGCGGCGACCCGCTCCTCCCCGGTCTGTCCGGCCACGTCGTTGTCCTCCAGGGCTGCGGCGGCCAGGCCGGAGGCGACCTCGCCGGCCTTCGCTCCCCCCATGCCGTCCGCGACCGCGAAGAGCGGGGGCGCGATGACGTAGGCGTCCTCGTTGTGACGGCGGCGCCGACCGGCATGCGACAGCGCCGAGCTGGCGCCGAGCCTCATGCCTCGAACCTCAGGTCGGTCTCTCCGACGCGAATGACGTCGCCCGGCGTCAACTTGCGCCCCCGCTTCAGCTTCGATCCGTTGACGAAGGTGCCGTTGGTGGAGCCGACGTCCTCGACCCAGACGCCGTCGCGGCGCGGCTCGATCAGCGCATGGCGCGCGGAGGCGAACTCGTCCTCGGTCAGGGCCATGTCGTTGTCCAGCGAGCGGCCGAGCGTCACAGGTGCCGAGTCCAGCGTCCGCTCGGTGTCCTCCGCGAGCGTCGGGCTCGAGAGGACGACGAGGCTGCCGGTTCGCGCCCGCGAGCCCAGACCGACGGCGGCGGCCTGCTGGGGAGCCAGCACGAAGCTCTCCTGCGGCAGGCGCACGTCTCTGGCGACCGTTCTCACGATTCGCCAGATGAAGAGGTAGAGGAGCACCAGGAAGGCGATCTTGAGGCCGAGCAGGACAGCTTCGACCTCGACGGCGCCGACGATCAAGCCGGCGACCGCCTGAAAACGAGCTCCGTCGACCCGACACTGATGCGATCCTCGTCGTCGAGCTTCGCCCGCTTCAGCGAGCGCCCGTTGACAGTCACGCCGTTCGTGGAGTCGAGGTCGACAAGCCAGAAGGTGGAACCCTCCCGGCGGATCTCGGCGTGCCGACGGGAGACGTTTCCGTCGTTGACGCGGATGTCGCACTCCTTCGAGCGGCCAATCACGATGACCGGCTTCTCGAGAGGGTGCTGCGTACCGTCGAGCGTCAGCATCGCGGGCTGTGGCTCGAGTCCCATTTCCTCGACGGAAACGGCCTGCGTCTCGGGCTGGGCAGCACGGTAGATGCGAGTCGCGCCCGGTTCGACGTCCGCCCCGCGCGGGGCGTCGGGCGCATCTCGCTGGATCATCCGATTCGAGATGCCGAAGAGCCCGATCTCGAGGTCCTCGTCGGTGCGGAACGAGACGGTCGGGCGCGCAAGGAGCGCGTATCCCTCCCGCCGGCCGTGCTCGGCAAGGTACTCCTCGAGCTCCCGCACGAGCGCCGGCTCGTAGCTCTCGAACTGCCCGCGATCGGCCGACGAGAGGTACACGACATACTCGTTGGGCGCGTAGACCTGCGAGACGGAGACCATCTTGTAGTCGTCCATCTCCTTCGCGAGCTTGCGCGCGAGCTCCACCGGCTGCACGTTGCGCCGGAAAGCGCGGCCGAACGCGCCCTCGAAGAGCGACTCGATTTTCTGCTCGATAGTCCGGAGCACGGTGACCCTTTCGTGGCCCCCGAGTCTATCGACGGGTTCGCCCGGCTTTCACCGTCACGACCACGCAGCAGAGCCAGATTCCGGCGACGACGGGCAGGGTGCTCAGGGCTCCGAACGGCAGCGCCAGTGCCGCGATCGCCGCCGCACCGAGGCCGGCTACCGGCCAGATCCCCCGGGCAGCGGCCGGTGGAAGCAGCGCTGCGAGGCAGCCGACGACGACGGCGAGGGCTAGGAGCTCGGGCCGCGCGACCAGCGATTCGATGAGCGCCGACAGGACGGCGCCGGGCTCGTCCCGGCCAGCGACCCCGAGGGCCTGCGCTTCGCGATCGCCGGCGGGGAGTGCCGTCCCGCGAACACCGGCCGCGATTCCCGCGAC
>JACDAN010000232.1 GCA_013695385.1 Actinomycetota bacterium
GGCAACTCCACGGCTATCGCATCCATCGAGACCGAGCCCACCACGCGGCGGCGGGCGCCCTCGACGATCACCTCCGTTCCGGTCATGTCCCGACGAAAACCATCCGCGTACCCGACCGGCACGATCGCAATCCAGCTCTCCCGCTCGGCCACGAAGCGCCGCCCGTAGCCGGTGCTCTCGCCCGGCCGGAGGCGCTTCACCTGCGCGACGCGGCTCTCCCACCTGAGTACCGGCTCCAGCCCGTCGTCGCCGGGATCCACGCCAAAAGGTGAGAGACCGTAGAGCGCGATCCCGCAGCGCGCCGCATCGAGGCGCGACTCCGGGATCCTGAGCGCCGCCGCACTGTTCGCCGCATGCCGGGTCAGATGAGAGTGCCGCTGCGTGGCCTGCTCGAACCGCTCGAGCTGCTGCTTCATGAATGCCTCGTCGCAGTCGGCCGTCGCGAGGTGCGTCATCAGCCCGACGACCTCGACGGGCGCGGCCGGCAGTTCGGCGAGCCCCCAGCGCCCCATGCCCGTGTCGAGCTTCAGGTGGACGCGCACGCCCTCCGGTACCTCGCCGTCCAGGATTGCAAGCTCGATCCGGGCGTCTCTCGCCCATGCCACCTCACGACCCGTAGTCGGCCCCATGACCAGGATTCGTGCGTCCGCAAAGGCCTCGCGTAGCTCCAAGGCCTCGGCGACGGTGGCGACGCAGAGAACGGCCGCACCCTCGTCGAGAACCGTCCCGGCGACGTCGAGCGCTCCGTGCCCGTACCCGTTCGCCTTCACGACCGCCCAGAGCTCGGACTGGCCGAGCGATTCCCGAAGCCGTCGGGCGTTCCGGCGCAGCGCACCGAGATGGATCGTGATCTCCGACCTATGCATCGAGGACGCGCGGCAAGGCGTCAAGAAGATCGCTCGCAACCATACCCACGGCGCGGCCGGTCTCCATCGCCGCCTCGGTTTGGGCCCGAGCCGCAGCAGCAGCCGCGAGCCGGGGCTCCATGCCCTTCGCGAGGAGCGCTGCGACGATTCCCGTGAGGACGTCCCCGGTTCCGGCTGTCGCGAGCCTCGGCGAGCCTCCGCATACGAGCACGCCCTCCCCGGGTGCGCCCACCAGCGTGCCCGTGCCCTTGAGCAGGACGACGCAGCGGAAACGCTCCACAGCACGCCCGAGCGCCTCGAGCCGGTGCGACTCGACCCACGCGGCCTCCTCGCCGAGCAGCCGACCCAGCTCGCCCGAGTGGGGCGTGAGCACTGTCGGAGCGCTTCGCTCGACCGTGCCCAGCTCATGAAGAGCATCGGCGTCGACGACGACCGGCAAGTCCGTCTCGGTCAACAACCGGCGGATGAGATCGGTGTGCTCACGCCCCAGCCCCGGGCCGAGTGCCAGCGCACTCGCGCGGCCGACGGCGTCCCAGACCTCCTCGAGCGGCCGCTTCACCGCCTCGAGGAGCCGAGCCTCGAGCACGGGGAGGGATTCCTTCGGCGCGACCACGGCGACGTAGCCGGCATCGGCGCGAAAGGCCGCCTCCGCCGTCAGGCACGCCGCACCTGTCATCCCGGGTGATCCGCCGACGACCAGCACGGAGCCTGCCGTGTACTTCGTCTCCTCCGCTCCGCGTCGGGGAACGAGCCGCAGGATCTCGCGTGTCGCCACGGAGTTCTCGGTCGGTCCGGCCTCGAGCCCGATGGGGGCGACGACCACCTCCCCGCACCGGAAACGGCCGGGCCCCACCTCGTGGCCTATCTTCCGGCCGTGGAAGGAGACGGTGAGGACCGCACGAACCGCCTCGCCCGGCACCTCACCCGTGGAGGCGTTCACGCCGGACGGGATATCCACCGCGACGACAGCGGCGCCGGCCTCGTTCACCGCACGAATCTGCTGTTCGGCGTCCTCCCGTGGAGCACCGCGGAATCCCGTTCCGAAGAGGGCGTCGATCACGACCTCCGCGTCGCCGAGGGAACGTTCCTCCCAACCGGCGGAGCGGAGGAGCTCCGCGGCAATCTTCCCGTCGCCGCCGTTTGCTCCCCGGCCGTACACGCCGGCGAACGTGCGGGCCTCGGGGAAGCGGGCGAGGATCTCGTCGCCGACGGCGCGACCCGCCCGTTGCATCAGCTCGCCGGCGTCGTGCCCCTCTTCCACGGCCAACATCTCGGCGGCGGTGTAGAGCGGCTCTAGAGGCTCCGACGCGGAGCCTCTAGACATCCGAGTCGGCCACCACGCAGACCGCGCTCGCCAGCTCCCGCGAGTGCGTCATCGAGAGGTCGATCGGCCCGGCACCGACCCGCTCGGCCCAGCCCTCGATCCTTCCCGAGAGAGAGACGGACGGCTTCGGCCGGCCGGCGATCTCGATCTCACGCCACGCGAACAGCCGGGCAATACCGAAACCGAGAGCCTTTCCGACCGCCTCCTTCCCGGCGAACCGGGCGGCATAGTGCTGGGCGGGGTTCTTGCGGGAGTCGCAGTAGGCCTGCTCCGCCGCCGTGAAGCAGCGGTCACGGAACCCCCCGTACCGCTCCAGGGCATTCCGGATCCGCCCGATCTCGATCATGTCGACCCCGACGCGCGTCACAGCGCCTCCTCGAGCCAGGCTGGAAGATCGGCAATCGAGGAGAGGACGGCATCGGGCGCCGTCGTCGAGCGCTCGAGCGTGTCCGGCCTGAACTTCCCGGTTCGCACGAGCGCGGTGCGAAGGCCGAAGCGCTGGGCTCCTGCGACATCCGCCTCGATGTCGTCGCCGACCATCCAGGTGAGTTCCGGATCCGCGTCGAGCGCCTCGAGCGCGGCGTTGAAGTACGCGCTGCTCGGCTTCCCGACGAGCTCCGCCTCCGTCTCGGCCGCGTACTCGAGCCCTGCCACGAAGCACCCGGAATCGAGCATGGGGCCCCGAGACGTCTGCCACCAGCGGTTCTTGTGCAAGCAGTAGAGCTCCGCGCCAGCTTCGAGCTCGTGAAAGGCCCGGGCGAGGTTCATGTACGAGAACACGCGGCTCGTCTCCTCGGTCTCGGCCGCTCCTCCGATGAGCACGGCCTCTGCGTCCTCCCCGACGAGCTCGACCTCTCCGAGATCCTCCAGCACCGCCGCCATTGTCAGCGCCAAGACGCGCTTGCCCGCGAGCTCGCGCGCGGCGGTCGCCCCGGTCGTCTGAAGCTCCTCGTCGTCGAGCTCGAAGCCGAGCGCCCGCAGCTCGTCGACGAGCATCCTCCGCGAGTGGGTCGTGTTGTTGGTGACGAAGCGCAGCCGGTGGCCGTCTCGACGCAGTGCGCGCACAGCCTCCGGAGCCCCCCGGATCGCCTCGCCGGAGACGTGGAGGACGCCGTCGATGTCAAGGAGAATGGCGGCCATGGACGGCGAGTCTATTCAGGTGACGAGATCGGTCGCGATCTCGCTTTCGGAGATCGTCCTGCGCTTCTCGCGATCGAGCGGACCAGGCGGTCAGCATGCTCAGAAGTCCGAGACGCGGGTCGAGGCGCTCTTCGACGTCGAGGCCTCGAACTCGCTCTCACCGGCCCAGAAGGCGCGCGTGAGCCAAAAAGCCGGGCCGGTGCTGCGCGCGATCGCACAGGACGAGCGGAGTCAGCTCCGGAATCGCGAGCTCGCCGTGGGACGCCTCGTCGAAAACCTCCGCGAGGCGCTCAAGGTCGAACGGCGGCGGCGTCCGACGAAGCCGACCGCCGCCTCCCGAAAGCGGCGGCTAGAGGCGAAGCGCCGCCGAGGCGAGACGAAGCAACGGCGGCGACCACCACCACCGGACTAGCCGGCTGCGCCGGAACGGGCTTTGCCCGTTCCGCTCGTTGACAACCGGATCCCACCACCACCGGGCAGCTCACGCGCCGCGCGCCGCGGAGCGGTGCCCGGCTTCCGGACAGTCGCTGGAAGTCGTGAGACTTCCAGCGAAACCGAGCGCCGGAGGCGCGACGGCTACTCGACGGTGACGGTTTTCGCGAGGTTGCGAGGTTGGTCGACGTTGAGGCCGCGCAGCCGGGCGATCCGGTAAGCGAGGAGCTGGAGCGGGACGACCGCGAGCACTGCCTGGAGGAAGGCCGGCGTCCGCGGGACGTAGATCACGTCGTTGGCGTGGTGCTGGATGTCCTCGTTCCCGTCCGTCGCGATCGCGATTACGTGGGCGCCGCGCGCCCGGGTCTCCTGGATGTTCGAGACGATCTTGTCGTAGACGTGGATCTTCGTCGCGACGACGACGACCGGCGTGCCCTCCTCGAGGAGCGCGATCGGGCCGTGCTTCATCTCGCCCGCCGAGTAGGCCTCGGTCGGGATGTAGGAGATCTCCTTCAACTTCAGCGCGCCCTCCAGCGCCACCGGCAGTCCGATGTGCCTTCCGAGATAGAGGAAGAACGGCTGGTCGTAGAAGCGCTGGGCGATCTCGTCGACAGGGTGGTTGCCGTCGAGGAACGCCGCGATCTTGTCGGGGAGCGTGTAGACCTGGTCGACGATGTACGAGATCTCGTCCGGCGGCAGCGTCCCTCGGATCTCGGCCAGCTTCAGTCCGATCAGGTAGAGCAGCGCGACCTGCGCGGTGAACGTCTTCGACGCGGCGACACCGACCTCGAGCCCGCAGCGCGTGTAGAGGACCGAGTCGACCTCCCGCGTGATGTGGGAGCTCATCATGTTCGTGATCGCAACGGTGTGCGCGCCTTTCTCCTTGGCCAGGCGCATCGCGCCGACCGTGTCCCGCGTCTCGCCCGATTGCGAGATCCCGATCACGAGGGTGTCCTCGTCGATCACCGGGTTGCGGTAGATCCACTCCGAGGCGATGTCAGGCTCGACCGGGACGCGCGCCCACTCCTCGATCACGTACCTGCCGACGACCCCCGCGTGGTAGGCCGTGCCGCAGGCGAGGATCACAACGCGCTTCAGGCGCCGAAGCTGCTCGTCGGTCATGCCGAGCCCCTCGAGGACGAGCTTGCCGTGCCTGGCCCGGTCGCCGATCGTCTCGGCGACGGCTTCAGGCTGCTCGTAGATCTCCTTGAGCATGAAAGTCTCGTAGCCGCCCTTCTCCGCGCTCTCGTCGTCCCAGTCGAGCTCGACCGCCACATGATCGACCGTTTCTCCGTCGACTCGCACGAACCTCACGTCGTCGGGGGTGATCGCGACGATGTCGCCGTCGTCTGGGAAGACCACCTGCCGGGTCTCGGCCAAGAACGCCGCGGCGTTCGAGGCGAGGAAGTTCTCGCCGTCCCCGAGACCGACCACGAGCGGCGTCTGGTGGCGGGCGCCGACGAGCAGGTCGGGGTGATCCTCGTGGATCACGACGAATGTGAAGTGGCCTTCGAGCTCGGCGAACGCTTTGCGGACGGCCTCCACGAGGTCGCCCTCATAGTGGCGCTCGACCAGGTGGGAGACGGTCTCGGCGTCCGTCTCCGAGCTAAATGTGTGCCCGTCGGCCTCGAGTGATGCCTTGAGCTCGCGGTAGTTCTCGACGATCCCGTTCAACACGATTGCAAGGCGCTGCTCGTCACAGCCGGTCAACGGATGGGCATTGCCTTCGGTGACTGTTCCATGGGTCGCCCACCGGGTGTGTCCTAGACCGGTCGTCGCCGACGACCCGTTGGAGAGCGCAGCCTCCTTCAGCTGCTGGAGGTTCCCGACGGCTCGGACGTAGTCCAGCCCGTCATCCTCGAGCAGCGCGATGCCGGCGGAGTCGTACCCTCGGTACTCAAGGCGCTCCAGACCCCCGATCAGGAGCGGCTTGCTCGCTCTGGGCCCGACGTATCCGATGATCCCGCACACGGTGGCCTCCTGGGTCGTCCGGTCGAAGACTCTCCCTCGAAAAAGCACAAAAAGCCCGGCTACGGCCGACCCCCTGCTTCGGAAATCGGTTAGCCGAGCTCTCGACGAACGAGAGCAGTGATCCTAGCACACAGGGCCGCCGCTTCTTCCTCTCCCGGGGCCTCCGCGAGGATCCTGACCAGGGGCTCCGTTCCCGACGGGCGCACCAGGATCCGCGCTTCCCCGTTCAGGTCGCGGTTCACCGCTTCGACTTCACGGATGAGGTCGTCGGGCAGCTCGCGTATCCGCACGGAGAGGTTCTTCTTCGCCTGGGCGAACCGGCGCATCCCGGATGCCGCCTCGCCCAGCGTTCGCCCGTCGATCGCCTGGCACAGCAAGAGCGCCGCAGCGAGCCCGTCGCCCGTGACGTGCCCGTCGAGGCAGATGATGTGGCCGGACTGCTCACCGCCCAGGATTGCCTTCTCTTGCTGGAGCGCCTCGATGACGTAGCGGTCTCCCACGCTAGTCGTGACGACGCGGATCCCGTGGTCGGCCATCAGCCGGTGGAAACCGAGGTTCGTCATCACTGTGACCACGACCACGTCGACCTTCAGATGCAGGGCGAGGATGGCGAGGATCTGGTCCCCGTCGACGGTCTCGCCGGCCTCGTCGACCGCGAGCACCCGGTCGCCGTCGCCGTCGAATGCGACGCCGAGACCGCATCCCGCCTCTATGACCGCTCCACGCAAGGCCGAGAGGTCCGTCGCGCCGCACCTGACGTTGATGTTCTCGCCGTCGGGCCGGTCCCCCAGTCTCTCAACTGCCGCACCGAGCCGCTCGAACGCCTCGGGCGCAATGCCCGAATAGGCGCCGTTGGCGCAGTCCACGGCGATTCGGAGCCCGGAGAGGTCCGAGCCGAAACGATCGACGATGTGTTCCGTATAGCTGTCGGACGCTACACCGACCCGGTCGATGGAACCGCGCTCGGCGCGGGCCGGCGCGTCGAGCAGCCCTTCGATCTCTTCCTCGCTCGCATCGGTGAGCTTGCAGCCCTGAGAGTCGAAGAACTTGACCCCGTTGTACTGCGGCGGATTATGCGACGCCGAGATCACCGCACCGAGGTCGAGGGCGAGCAGGGCGACCGCCGGGGTCGGCAGCACCCCACCGAGGACAGCGTGTCCTCCGGCCGACGCAACGCCTTCTGCGAAGGCGTCCTCGAGCATGGGGCCGGAAGCGCGGGTGTCCCGCCCGACGAAGACTTTTCCGCCGCCAGACCACAGCGCCGCCGCGCGACCCAGCCGCTCGACGAGCTCGGACGTCAGCTCCTCGCCGACGATCCCGCGAACGCCGTCCGTCCCGAAGTACCTGCGTACCACGGGAAGAGACTAGGCGGGGAAGCCCGGCAGGTCGCGGATCGAGGCGAAGTCCTCGTCCGAGCTGGCCTCCTCGGCCAGCGACGGCTTGAACTCCAGCGCGCGCCGAAGATGGTCGAGGGCCGGCTCGGCTTCGCCTGACAGGGCCTCGACGCAGGCGAGGTTGTACAGGAGGCTGGGGTTGTCGGGGTGCCGCTCCACGCCGGCAGCGATCATCGCCTTCGCCTCGGCGTAGTCTCCCCGCTCCCAGGATGGGATGGCATGAGCGACGGACTCCCACGGGGCGACGCTGTACGGCTCGCCCCGGACGCCGCCGACGGCCAACGCCGTGGTGTTCGCGGCGGTCGCCACGGCACCCCGCTTCGCCGCCGGGTCGCGGACGAAGACCACCGTCCCGGGTGGAGCGTCTACCTCGTCGCCTGCGACGGAGAAACGCGCCGAACCGCCGATCACGACATACAGCTCCTCGTGCTTCCCGGCGCCGGCGCCGAGCTCGTCATGCTGCTCGATCAGCTCGTCCCCGGACTCCGCGGCCCAGTAGGCGTTGACGCCGAAAGCGCGCACGTCGAGCGGCCGCCGCAGCGGCTTCCATTTGAGCTTGCCGAAGGTCGGGACTGCCTCGACCTCGTCGAGGCGGACGACGGAGTAGGGCTCGCTCAGCTTGCTAGTGCTCCTGGGGCGTTGCTCGGTGTGCGTATCGAGGGGGAACAGTGCTGCAAGCACGGGCCTCCGAGAGAAGCACCGCGAGCGACGTCAGGCGACCGCGGAGGCGGGTTCCGCCCGCCGGGAGGCGGTCCCGTCCAGGAGCGCTAGCGCTTGCTGAACTGGGGAGCCTTGCGTGCCTTGTGGAGGCCCGCCTTCTTGCGCTCGACGATCCGCGCGTCGCGGGTCAGGAAGCCTTCCCGCTTGAGCGCCGTGCGAAGCTCGGGATCGGCTTCGACGAGCGCGCGGGCGATGCCGTGACGGATCGCACCGGCCTGGCCCGACGGCCCGCCGCCCTCGACCCGGACTCGCAAGTCGTAGGTTCCCTCGGCCTCCGCAATCTTGAGCGGAGCGAGAAGGATCGTCCGGTGCGTGGCGCGCGGGAAGTACTCCTCGATCGTGCGCCCATTGATCCACGTCGCGCCGTCGCCGGGGCGGAGGATCACTCGCGCGATCGACGTCTTGCGCTTGCCGGTGCCGCGGTACTGAGCGACCTCAGGCACTACGAGCCCTCCGGAAGGGGAGCTGGAGCCTGGGCGTCGTGCGGGTGCTCGGGCCCCGCGTACACCTTGAGCTTGTTGATCTGGGTGCGGGCCAGGCGGTTTCGGGGAAGCATCCCCTTCACGGCCTTGCGAATCACCTCGGTCGGTCGACGGTCGAGTTGCTCACGGAGCGTGCGCTGCCGCAGGCCACCCGGGTAGCCGGAGTGCCGGTAGTAGATCTTGTCGTCCAGCTTCTTCCCGGTGACCACGATCTTCTCGGCGTTCACGACGACGACGAAGTCACCGGTGTCGATGTGGGGCGTGTACTGCGGCTTGTTCTTGCCGCGCAGGGTGTCCGCGATGCGCGTGGCGAGACGCCCAAGGGTCTGGCCCTCGGCGTCCACGACGTACCAGCGGCGATCAACCTCGCCCGGCTTTGCATTCCAGGTTTTGCTCATCTCGAAAAGTTGGCGGACCCTCGGCCCGCCGACGCCGGAGGATAGCAGCGGTGCGGAGTTCAGTCCTTCTCGCGACGGCTTCCCAGCCAGGCTGCGAGCGCGATTGCGGCGATCGCGACGGCCGCCAGGACCTCGACGACTGCCCCACCCACACCGGCGTGGGCGAAGGGCGCTAGCCCGAGGAGAGGAGCCACAGCCCCGTGCAGGTGTAGAGGACCATCAGCACCAGCATTGCGTACTGCGTCCGGATCGCGGTGCGCCCGGATGAGAAGAGTGAGACGGCCCGGTCGTGGGCGAGCACGAGGCCGAGCACATGTCCGGTGACGAGGACCCCCACCTGGACGTACCAGATCATGTTCGGCGAGAAGACGTTCTCTGCCGGGCGGAAGTCCGCCGTCCCGAAGAGATCCCAGCCCTTCCCGAATGGATCGGAGGCGAGGAAGACGGCATCCTGGCCGGCGTCGACGAGCAGCGTGAAGTAGTGAGCCACGGCGTACGCAAGAGCGATCGGAACCAGGCTCCCGATGAAGTCGCCCGCGAGCCGCCGATCGGTCCGTCCGATCGTCTCGGCGGCGCGGACGGCGAGCGCGTATACGAGCCCGATCACCGCGACGGCGACGAGCAGCCCGAAGAGACTGAGGCCCATCGAGACGAGATCCGCCTTGGTCGGAGACTCGACGATGTACCGGGCCTCGAGCTCGTAGATCCGGTTCTGCCACCAGGTCGCCCGGCTGATTCCGTCAAAGGCGACCGAGCCGAGCATCACGGCGACGAACGCAACCGTGCCGGGCCGGGAGTCACCGGAGGCGAGACCGGAGAGCGGCGGCCGGACGACGACCCTCCGCAGACCTTGCTCCTCCCGGACGGCGAACGGGGAGAGCCGGGCCAGGAGCCCGAAGTAGACGCCGAACGCCTCCCCGTTCGTGAGCCACGCCCGGCGTCCGTAGAGCAGCATTCCGGCCCAGGTGAACCAGCTGTAGACGACGATCGCGAGCGCCAAGGTCCGTGGCTCCGCCGACCGCGGCCAGGCGAGCTCGAGCGTTGCGAACGCCAGCAGCAAGGCCGCCGCCGGCCAGCGACCGAGCCCTTGCGGATACTCGGCCGCGGGCTCCCAGGTGCGCCCGAGCTTCGACCAGAGCCAGGCCACCCCGTCAGCAACGGCGCGCCAGGGGTTGAGAACACTCCAGAGGTTTCCGAAGAGCACGACGATCGGGACGAGCCCGAGCCAGAACACGACGTAGACGAAGACGGGCGCGATGTTGTCGCCCGCATCCGGTTTGCCCACGAGGGCCGCGAGCCAGACGAGGACGAGCAGCCCGGCCGAGGTCCCACCGAGGATGATCCGCCACCCAGGCCAGAGGAGCGAGCGTTGCCAGCCGTCCGACAGCGGCCTGCCCTCCTGCTTTCGCGACAACCGTGGCTCCTTCCAGAGGACGCCGAGTGCGACGAACGAGAGGATCAGGGTGAGGGAGCCGGCGTAGTAGAAGAGCCAGCGCGGGATGGGCAGGTCCTGGATCTCACCAAGGCCGTGCGCAACCGGAAGCGAGAGGCTCATGGCTTGGCCGTGATCGCGGCGATCCGAACCCCGCTCTCCTCGAGCTCGGCCTCGACGGTTCCAGCGATGGTCGCCCGAAACGCCAGTCGCGCAGGCTGCCCCGGCGCGACGTCCCGCTTCACGTCGTAGCCGTGCAGGTGGAGGTGGTCGGAGACGTCGGAAGTGACGAGGAGGACGACCTGTCGCCCCTTGCGGACCGTGACTCGCCGGACGCCGCCGACGGGCGTTCCGCCCTCCACGGCGATCCGGACTTGCGCCGGGCGTGGCGGCGGCGGCTGAGGCGGCTGGCTGACTTCCGTCTCCGTGACCTGCGTCGACGCAGGATCCGAGGAGGAGGGCTCGTCCTCCTCGTCTGGACGAAGGACGAGGAAGAGCACAACGGCTGCGGCGATTGCGGCCGCTGCAACCAAGAGATTCCGCATCGCCGTATGGATAGCAGGAGCCTACGACGAGTACGAGATCAGCTCGAGCAACGACCCGTCCGGATCGCGGAAGTACACGCTCGTACCCTCGCCGCCCGCTCCAGGCCGCGGAACGGGACCCTCCTCGATCGCCACTCCGAGCCCGCACAGGTGCTCCATTGCCGCTTCGATCCGGCCATCCCAGACGAAGCAGAGGTCGCTGTTGCCGGGTCGAACGGGATCA
Organism: Actinomycetota bacterium; assembly: GCA_013695385.1. Lineage (GTDB taxonomy): Bacteria > Actinomycetota > Thermoleophilia > Gaiellales > Gaiellaceae > JACDAN01. The sequence continues at coordinate 10,928 of JACDAN010000232.1, forward strand.
GCAGCGACCGGGTGCGGCTCGCCGCCGGGCCCGTGGACGTTCAGCTGCTGCTCCCCGAACCTGTACGCCCAGCCCGCCCCGCGCTGGATCACCTCCGCGCCGAGGACGTCTCGGTAGAACCGGTTCGAGCGTTCCCAGTCGGAGACCGAGATCACGCAGTGGTCGAGGGTGACCCGCACGATTGAATTCTGCCCATCGGGAAAGATCGTCCACATGCTCGAGATCACGACGCTCACGGACGGCGGGCAGCAGCCCATGGACGTGGCACGGCAGGTGGTGGACTTCGTGGGCGCAGCCAGTAGCTCTCTGGACTTCGCCCACTACGACTTCCATCTCGGTGCGGAGACGGCAGCTCTCGTTGGGGGCGCGATCAAGGACGCGGCGGCTCGCGGGGTCGCCGTCAGATTCCTCTACAACCTCGACCACCGGAATCCGATCCCCGTGCCGCCGCCGCCGGAGCCGGACGGAGAGCTAATCGAATCGCTGGGAGTCCCGGTGCGGGCGATCGCCGGGGTGCCCGACCTCATGCACCATAAGTTCGTCGTGCGGGACGGTTCGGCGGTCTGGACGGGGTCGGTGAACTGGACCGACGAGTCCTGGTCTCGGCAGGAGAACCTGATTCTGATCGCGGAGTCGCGCGCGCTTGCGGAGCGCTTCGGCAAGAACTTCGAGGAGCTCTGGGAGACCGGCTCCGTCGAGCGCAGCGGCTTCGTCGACTCCGGGCCGGTCGAGGCGGGCAACCTCAGGGTGAGACCGTGGTTCACGCCGGGCCAGGGCGAGGCCCTCTCGCACCGGATCGGAAAGGCGATCGGCCGTGCGAAGCGCCGGGTTCGCATCGCCTCGCCGGTGATCACCGCGGCGCCGATCCTTTCGACGCTCGCACAGGTGATCTCCGAGGGCCGCGTCGACGTCGCCGGCTGCGTCGATCAGCCGCAGGTGCGCGGGGTGATCTACCAGTGGCGGCAGAACGGCAACGTGTCCTGGAAGCTGCCCCTGCTCGAGCGCGTCATGCAGGCGCCGTTCTCGGGCAAGCGCTCGACGCCGTGGGGCATCGGCACCCTGCACGACTTCATGCACGCCAAGGTCACCGTCGCCGACGACACCGTGTTCGCCGGCAGCTACAACCACTCGAGGTCAGGAGAGATGAACGCCGAGAACGTGCTCGAGGTCGAGGATCCGGAACTCGCCGAGCGCCTCGCCGGGTACATCGACGAGGTGCGGGCGCGCTATCCCGCGTTCGCAGCAGAGTAGATAGGACCTCCAAGCCGCGCCGACCGATGGCTCGGCGTCGTCCACGAGGAGGGGGCTCCTGATGTTCAAGGTCACTCGCCCAGCCCTCCCGAACTAGTAGACGGATTTACGTCAGAACGCTGATCAGCAGGACGACGAGCAGGATCGCGCCGAGAAGCATCAGCGCAGCAACGACCGCGGCGCCGATCAGCAGCCGCTTCGCCTCGCGCGTGAGGCGCTGCTGAAGGGGTCGCGGGTCGTCGGCGGTGAGCAGCCGCCAGGCTCGCTTGAGCACCCACATGCCCAGGAGCCGGTGAATCACCGGTGGGCTACTCCCACTCGATGGTGCTCGGCGGCTTCGAAGAGATGTCGAGGGCGACGCGGTTCACGCCCGGGATCTCGTTGATGATCCGGCTCGAGATCGTCTCGAGCAGGTCGTAGGGGAGGCGCGCCCAGTCGGCGGTCATCGCGTCCTCTGACGTGACCGCCCGGATCACGATCGGGTAGGCGTACGTCCGCTCGTCGCCCTGCACGCCCACGGAGCGGATCGCCGGCAGCACGGCGAAGGACTGCCAGAGATCGCGGTAGAGGCCGGCGCGCCGCACCTCCTCCTGGAGGATCGAGTCCGCCTCGCGCAGGATCTCCAGCCGCTCGCGGGTGACCTCGCCGATGATCCGAATCGCGAGGCCGGGGCCCGGGAAGGGCTGGCGCCAGACCATCTTCTCCGGCATGCCCAACTCCTCGCCCACGCGCCGCACCTCGTCCTTGAACAGAAGCCGCAGCGGCTCCACGAGATCGAAGTCGACCTCCTCCGGGAGACCGCCGACGTTGTGGTGCGACTTGATCTTTGCGGCGACGCCGTCCGTGCCGCCCGACTCGATCACGTCCGAGTACAGCGTTCCCTGGACGAGGAACGGGATCCGCTGAGGCGCCGACTGCGCGGCGCCGCTTGAAGGCCGGGCGGGCTGAGCCCGCGCGGCCGATGCCAGCCGCTGTGACTCCTCCTCGAAGACGCGGATGAACTCCTCTCCGATCGCCCTGCGCTTCTCTTCCGGGTCTTCGATGCCCTCGAGACGCGCCAGGAATCGCTCCTCGGCATCGACGTGGACCAGCGGAACCTGGAAGTGGCCGTTGAAGGTCTCGACGACCTGCAGAGCCTCGTCCTTCCGGAGGAAGCCGTGGTCGACGAAGACGCACGTGAGCTGGTGACCGACCGCTTTGTGGACGAGGAGGGCCGCGACCGCAGAGTCGACCCCGCCGGAGAGCGCGCAGAGGATCCGTCGCGAGCCGACCTGCGCGCGGATCCTCTCGACCTGCTCCTCGATCACGGCAGCAGCAGTCCACGTGGGAGGCGCGCCGGCGACGCCGTAGAGGAAGTTCTTCAGCACGACATTCCCGTGCGCGGTATGGACGACTTCGGGGTGGAACTGGACGCCGTAGAGCCCGCGGTCGGGCGCTTCGAAAGCGGCGATGGGCGTCGAGGCGGAAGAGGCAACAACCCTGGCTCCTTCAGGCGCAGCGGTGACCGAGTCGCGGTGGCTCATCCAGACCACCTGCTCCTCGGGTGTCTGCTCGAAGAGCGACCCGCCCGCAGCGTGAAGATCGGCGCGCCCGAACTCCGAGCCGCCGGTGCGCTCGACCTTTCCCCCCAGATCGAGCGCCATCAGCTGCATGCCGTAGCAGATGCCGAGTGTCGGGATCCCGAGCTCCCAGATCGCCGGATCCAGCTGTGGGGCGTCGACGGCGTACACCGAGGCGGGGCCGCCGCTCAGCACGAGAGCTCGAGGGTTCCGCGCCCGGATGGCCTGCGCGGGCGTCCGGTGCGAGACGAGCTCCGAGTAGACGCGGCACTCGCGCACCCGCCTGGCGATCAGCTGCGAGTACTGGCCGCCGAAGTCGACGACGAGGACGGGCCGGTCTTCCGGAAGGTCCTCGGGGCGCTCGAAGGCGAGGACCTCGCCCCTCACGCCATTCCGATCCCCTGGGACTGCTGAAGGCCCTTGCCCTCGGTCTTGAGCGCAGGAGCCAGCATGATCTCCGCCTTCTGGAAGTCGTGGATCGACTCGTAGCCGCAGGTCGCCATGGCCGTACGGAGCGCTCCCATCAGGTTCAGCGTCCCGTCGTTCTCGCGCGCAGGGCCGACCACGATCTCCTCGAGCGTCGCCACCTGCTCCGTCTGGACGCGGGCGCCGCGCGGCAGCGACGGGTGGAAGGTCGCCATGCCCCAGTGGAAGCCGCGCCCCGGAGCCTCCTTCGCACGCGCAAGCGGCGAGCCGACCATCACGGCGTCGGCGCCACAGGCGATCGCCTTTGCGATGTCGCCGCCCGTCCGCATCCCGCCGTCTGCGATGACGTTCACGTACGTGCCTGTCTCGAGCAGGTGTTGAACCCTTGCCGCCGTTGCGTCGGAGATCGCAGTTGCCTGCGGCACCCCGACGCCCAGAACGCCGCGGGTCGTGCATGCCGCTCCCGGCCCGACGCCCACGAGCACCGCAGCTGCGCCCGTGCGCATCAGATGCAAGGCGGTCTGGAAGGACGCGCACCCGCCGACGATCACGGGGATCGGGAGCTTCAGGATGAACTCCTTCAGGTTCAGCGCCGAGCCGTTCGAGGAGACGTGCTCGGCAGAGACCACCGTGCCCTGGATGACGAGGATGTCCAGTCCGGCGGCGAGCGCGATCTCGTAGTGCTCACGAACCTTCTGCGGCGTCAGCGAGCCGGCGGCCAGCACTCCCCGCGACTTGATCTCTTCGATCCGCCGCGCGATCAGGCGTGGCTCGACGGGCTGCGCGTAGATCTCCTGCATCTCGCGCGTCGCCTTCTCCTTCGGAAGCTTGGAGATCTTTTCCAGCTGCGCCTCCGGCTTCTCGTACCGGGTGAAGATCCCCTCGAGGTTGAGCACCCCGACCCCGCCGAGCTCGCCGAGCTTGACCGCGGTCTCGGGCGAGATCACCCCGTCCATCGCCGATCCGAACAACGGGAGCTCGAGCAGGTGCGGGCCGAGCTTCCAGCCGATGTCGACGTCCTGGGGGTCGCGCGTGCGACGGCTCGGGACGATGGCGATGTCGTCGAAGCCGTACGCCTGACGTGCCTTCTTGCCTCTCCCGATCTCTACTTCCACGGCCTTGCCCCTCTCCCGGAGTGAGGGCTCGATGCTAGTTCAGAGCTCGGACGCAACCCGCTCGAGACTCTCCACCTTCACGCCCTCGGCAAGGCGCGTCAGCTCTCGTGGCTCGAAGCGGCCTGCGCCGACCTCCTGGACGGCGGCGGCGCCTGCTGCAACTGCCCGCCGGAGCGACTCCTCCGGGCCGAGGCCCTCGAAGCGCGCGGCGATGAAGCCGGCGAGCAAGACGTCGCCCGACCCGGCCGGCGACAAGGCCTCCACCCGGGGAATCGCCGCGTGGAACCTCATGACCTCCCGGTCCTCACGCACGAGCGCGTAGCACCCGGAGGTCAGCGTGATCAGGACGTTTCGCGCGCCGAGGTCGGCGATGTGGTCGAGACCCTGGGCGAAGTCCTGCGGGTCATGGAACTCCTGTCCGGCGAGCCCTTCGGCCTCACGCTCGTTCGGCGTGACTAGGAAGGGCTCCGCATCGGTTCCGAGGCGCAGAGGTTGGCCTTCCGCGTCGAGGACGGTGTGGATGCCGCGCCGATTGAGCTCACGGATCGCCTCGGCGTAGAACGCTTCGTCGACTCCCCGCGGCAGGGTGCCGGCGAAGACGACCATGTCCGAGCCTCGGGAGAGGTAGCGGATCTTCTCGAGCAGGAGCTCGAGCTCATCGGGTTCCACATGCGGCCCCCACTCGTTGATCTCGGTGTACGTCCCGCCGGTCGGGTCGACGACGGCGGTGGACGTTCGTGACTCGTCCGCGATCCGCACGAAGTCGTTGAGGATCCCCTCGCGGGTCAGCTCGCTGACGACCCGCGCGCCGGTGCGCCCGCCGGCGAGCCCCGTGGCGACCACGGGAACGTCGAGCCCCTTGAGCGCCCGCGCGATGTTGATTCCCTTACCGCCTGCGAGCGTCAGCCCCGCACTCGCCCGGTGGCGGTGACCCGGCTGGAAGTTCGGAACCGTCAGGGTGCGGTCGAGCGCCGCGTTCATGGTGACGGTGACGATCATGTGATCCTCCCGGTGACGCGGCCGTGTTCCTGGCGAGCGAAAAGCGACTCAGGGGCCGCAGGAAGGGCGCGTGCATACCCGGCGGGTATGTGCGCGACCGAGGGCGGCTCCTGAGGCGGCTTTGCAGCCGCCAGGGACGCGGAGGGCGTTGCCGGGTGGATCACGAGAACCAGCTTCCGACGTTGTCCACAGCCCGGCCGGCGTACCAGCCGGTTCGGTCGAGCAAACCGGGTTCGCCGCGCGACTCGGCGGCAACCAGAGGCGTGCGCGCCAAGACGCGCTTGCGGTCGTAGACGCGGAGCTCGCCGACGACCTGCCCTTTCTCGACCGGAAGCTCGAGGAGGGCGGGCGCCACGACCCGCTCGACCAGAGGTCGACCGATCCGGACAGGTCTCCGCAGCGGTCGCGCGGCGACGACGGGCACGGGCACCAGGCCGTAGGTCACGGGGACGCGCGCGTAGACACGTTCCAGGGGCGCGAGCGGCACGACTGCGTAGCGAGACATGCCCCAGGCGAGGAGCTCCTCGAGGTCGGCGTTTCGCGTTCCGCGCGACGGGCTGCCGAGCACTGTGGCGTAGATCGTGACACCGTTCCCGCGAGCAGCCGCGACCTGGTTCCAGCCCGCTCCCGACGTATGCCCGGTCTTGACACCGAAAGCTCCGGGGAACTCGCCGAGCAGGTCGTTCCAGGTGTGGAGTGTCCGACTCCCGGAGATGCTCGCCGACTCCTGCCGGACGAGCCGCCTGATGACTGGGCTCTTCATTGCCTCGATTCCGAGCCGGGTGACGTCCAGGGCCGACGAGTAGTGACCGGGCGTGTCGAGCCCGTCCGGGCGGACGAACTGCGTGTCGCGCAGGTCCAGCTCCTGGGCACGTCGGTTCATCAACACGATGAACGGACCGCTGTCGCCGCGTCCGACGTGCTCGGCCAGCGCCACCGCGGAGTCGTTCGCACTCTGGATCAGGGCTGCGGCGTAGAGATCCCGGGCCGGCAAGCGCTCCCCTGCGCGGAGCCGGATCGTCGAGCCGGTGACGCCGGCCGCGTCGGAATCGACGACCACCGTCGTGTCCGGCTTCGTCCTCTCCACTGCGACGAGGACGGTCATGAGCTTCGTGATGCTGGCAATCGGGAGCCGGTCTCGGGCATCGCGCGCCAGCAGCACTTCGCCGGTCTGCGCGTTCATGACGAGGTAGGCGCGGGCGTCGACCTCCGGGGTTGCAGCGGCCGCCGGCGCCGAGAAGACGAGCGCGGCGGCAACGGCGACGACGAGGCGCTTCACCGCGCGCGAACGTTAGTCGACAGCGTGAGCCAGGCCGCCGGCGCTAACCGACGCGGATCGACTGGCCGACGCGCAGAGCCCGTGGGTCGATGCCGACGTTCAGCTCCAGCAGTCGGTCGACGGACGTTCCGAAACGCTCGGCAATGACGGCGAGTGTGTCACCGCTGCGAACAGAGTACGCCGCAACACGCACGCTCCGGATCCTTGGGCTTTCCGCCCTTCGCGCCTCGAGGGATGCCACACGAGCAGGCGCACGAGCCTTGGCCGCTTCACCGTCGTGCAGGGCGGGACGAACGAGAAGCACGGTTGCGGTCACCCCCGCCAGCGCGAGCGCGGGAAACCCGTAGCGGACGAACCACCACGGGATCGTCACCATCCTGACGCCGCCCACACCTCCGATTTCACCCGCGCGGCCTCCGCTCCTGCCGCGGTTCGCCAGTCAGCCGCGTCACCGGCGCGGTAGGCGTGCATCACCGAACGTGAGACCGGGACGAGCGCGCTCGCCGGGCCGCTCGTGAACGCCGGGGCGACGTCGGCCGGCGTCGCGCCCTGGGCGCCTACGCCGGGGAGGAGCAGCACGGCCTGCGGGAGGATGCGCCGGGCTTCGCGGACCGCCGTCGGATGGGTGGCACCGATGACGGCGCCGACACTCGAGAGGCCGCGCCGACCGACGAGGTCTGCCCCCCACTCGGCGACCAGGAGGGCGACGTGGTGCCAGACCGGACGACCGTCCGTCAGCGCCAGATCCTGAACCTCCCCGCCCCCGGCGTTCGAGGTCTTGACCACGCAGAAGATGCCGACGCCGTGCCGGCGGCACGCAGCGAGGTAGGGATCGACCGAGTCGCGGCCCAGGTAAGGGTTGACGGTGAGGGCGTCGCCGAAAGGCCTGGAGGCGTCCGCACCCGGCTCGAGGTAGGCGGCGGCGTAGGCACGAGCGGTGGAACCGATGTCGCCGCGCTTGCCGTCCAGGATGACGAGCAGGCCGGCGGCTCGAGCGTACGCGCAGACTTCCTGGCATACGGTGAGTCCCTCCAGCCCCAGCGCCTCAAAGAACGCAAGCTGCGGCTTGACGGCGACGGCGTGGGGCGCGACGGCGTCGATCACGCCGCAGCAGAACCGTGCGACGTCGCCCCGAACCTCGACCGGCAGGAGATCGGGTCGGGGATCGAGGCCGACGACGAGCTGTGAGCGCTTCCGCTCGACCGCCTCTGCAAGCCGATCGCCGAACGGCAGCTCGACGAGCGGGGCCGTCTCAGCGTGACTCGTCACCTGGTGCGGAGGCTACTACGGGGCCGGACGCACAGCGGGGGCCGCGACGGCCCCCGCTGCGAATCCCTCTTGGCGCGCGGCTACGAGGTCTTGACGGCGGTTTTGAGCTGACTGCCGGCCGAGAACTTCGGCACCTTCGAGGCGGGGATCTGTACCCGCTCGGTCGGGTTCCGTGGATTGACACCCTGGCGCGCTGCTCGGTTCTGGACTGTGAACTTGCCAAAGCCGGTGAATGCAACCTCTTCACCACTCCGCAGGGCATCTGTGATCGACTCGAGGAACGCGTCCACTGCTGTGGCGGCGTCCCTTCTGTTCAAACCACTCTTCGAGGCCAGGCGGTCAACGAACTCCTGTTTGGTCACGAAAAGCTTCCTCCCCTCGACGTCGGGTTATGTGCCAGCGGGGGACCCTAACAGCGATCCCCATTCCGCTCAACCATGCGGGTTTCCGGGGCTTTTCTCTACCGCGAGCAGTTCTCCTGCCCGAAAAAGGGGTCGAAGCCGGACGCCGTGGCGCGCGAGTTCGTCCGTTCCGCCCTCCTCCCGGTCGACCACGCAGACCGCCGTACGGCACTCCAGCCGGGCCTCGCGAACGGCCTGAATCGCCGCAACGGCGGCCCCTCCCGAGGTGACCACGTCCTCGACGAGGCACACACGCTCGCCCGTCTCGAATGCCCCCTCGAGGCGATTCCCCGTTCCGTACTCCTTCGTTTCCTTGCGGACGATCAGGAACGGAAGCCGGGAAGCCATGGAGGCCGCCGCGGCCAGAGCGACCGCGCCGAGCTCCGGCCCGGCGAGTCGAACCGCGTCGGGCTCGTGCTCGGCGACCTCGGCGGCGATTCGGATCCCTAGTGCCTCGAGAAGGTGGGGCACGGTCTCGAACCGGTACTTGTCGAAGTAATGACTCGACCGGCGCCCGGAGCGGAGCACGAAGTCACCCTCGAGAAGCGCGTGCTCCCGAAGAGCCGCTCGCAGCTCGGCGTCGGTCACGGGGCGAGCGCGAGGATGTCACGCGCGTCCCCGAGCAGGTCATTCGCCTCGACACCTCTCTCGAGACGGATGCGCGAGCCGTCGTCGTAGAGCACGTCTACGTGCCCCGAAGAACCTCCGCGACGCCAAAGCAGGAGGGCGGCGAGCCCGGCCAGGAGAAGGACGCTACGACGTCGCACGCGCCTTCTCCCGCGTCGGCCGTGCGCAGTTCCTGAGGCACGCTCGGAGGTCGTGGGACACGAGTCCCGCCACGGGGTCCGTCCCGGTCACGGCCACCGCGGCGCGGTCTCCTTCCCGAAGGACGAAGACGCCGCCCTCGTCCGTCAGAGCCTCGAGTCGCGCGACGCCCGCCTCCGAGCGGAGCGCCTCCGCGTACGACAACATGGCGCCGGCGACGCCGGCGATCGTGCGGGCCGTCTCGTCCCCCAGGCTCGCCGCGAGGATCTCGCCGTCGCGGTCGAAGAGAACGGCCGCCCCGATGTCCTCGGAGACGTCCAGGAGCTCCTCTAGAGCCCGATCCGCGGTCACCAGGGCAACATACTGCGGCGATGCGCGAACCAGTGTCGAAGTTCTTCCGGGACCGCGGACCCCATCTCGCGGCGATGATCGCCTACTTCGCCCTGCTCTCGCTCGTCCCGCTGGTCTTCCTGGCGCTCGCGCTCCTCGGCCTCTTCGGGCGGGCAGACGAGTCGACCTATCTCGTGCGGGAACTGCAGAACGTGCTCCCGTCCGCGTCGATCTCCCAGATCGTCCGCGTGGTCAACGAGATCCGCGACAACGCCGCGACGCTCGGCCTGATCGGCGGCGTCTTCCTCCTCTGGACGTCCCTGTCGCTCTTCAGCGTCCTCGAGTCGGCCTTCAACATCGTCTACGGGCAGCCGAACAGGTCGTTCCTCCGCGGGAAGGGCCTCGCGATCGTCGTCATGCTCGGCACGCTGGTCACGCTCTTCGCCGGTCTCGTGATCGGAACCGTCGGGTTCGCACTCATCCAGGACGCCGCGCCGGGCTTCATCGGCAACCGCTGGGTCGCCTACGTCCTCTCGCTGGTGCTCTCGACGGCGGCCGTCTTCGTCTTCCTCGTCTCGACCTACTACCTGCTGACGAACCAGAAGCTGGGCTTCCGGGACGTCCTGCCCGGCGCAATCCTCGCGAGTTTTCTGCTCCAGGTCAGCTTTCAGACGCTCCCCGTCTACGTCGCCCTGTCGCAGCGGGAAGAGGTGCTGACCCTGCGCGCCCTCGGCGCGCCCGTGATCCTCCTGATCTGGCTCTACGTGATGGCCAACGCCATCGTCTTCGGCGCCGAGGTCAACTGGTGGCGCAAGAAT
>JACDAN010000286.1 GCA_013695385.1 Actinomycetota bacterium
CCGCCCACTCGTCCGGCGTCTGCGGCGAGGGCGCGCCCGCATCGGGTTGCGACGCGGTTCGCTCGCCGCGAAGGATGCGCTTGACGGCCCTGAGCGGCGCCGTGAGACGCCAGCTGACGCTGGTCACGACATCCTGAAGCGCGATCTCCGCCATCTCTCCGCGGTAGATCGCCTGAGCGGCCTCGATCTCGAGAGCTGCCATTCGCCCAACCTGCTGTTTGCGTTCGTGCACCTCACGGAGGAGCTCCTGCCGGTCGGCGAGCTCGCGCTCCGCTTCCTCGAGCCGCATCAGGAGCGTGTCCCGGTCTTCGAGGAGTGTGGTGAGCTCCGTCAGGTGATCCGCCTGACCTTGGAGCACGCGCTGTTGCGTCTCGTAGTTCTCGAGCCAGCGACGGAACTCGACCGGCTCCGTGAGCACCGCTAGTTGCCGGTCGTCGGGGAGCGGCGCGTTGCCGGCGACGGCGATGGTGTACGTCTCTGAGCCGGGCTCACGGCCGGCGACCTTTCGAAGCTCCACCTCGGACAACGGCGTGCCGTCGCCCGCCTTGAACGTGGCGTCGCCGAGAACCGCCGACGTGATCCAATCGCTCTGTCGGAAGAGACGGACGTGGTCGAAGCTCTTCGCAAGCTCGCGTTCCAGCTCTTCCGGCAGGAGCTCCCGCGTGTGATGCGGGTTCCCGGTGGGATAGACCGCGCGGTTCGGTGAGGAGACGGCGAGCACGCCGTCTGGCGTCAACACGCGAGCGAACTCGCTCAGCGCCGCCGTGTAATCGTCGAGGTGCTCGATCACCTCGAACGAGACGACGACGTCGAATGACTCATCGTCGAAGCCGAGATCCTGGACGTTGCCGACCTCGAATCGGACGCCCGCTGACTCCCGCCCACGCGCCGCTTCGACCACGCTCTCGGCGACGTCGATCCCGACGACCGTCGCCGCACCGGATTCGGCCAGGATCGTCGACCCGTAGCCGATGCCGCAACCCGCATCGAGCACACGGCGACCCTGCACGAGGCCGCCGACCCACCAGTAGCGGCCGCGGTGCTCGGCGTCGACGAGCTCGCCGCGCATGACCTCCGGAACGAACCGCTCGGGCACGCCGTCGACAAAGCCTGCGAGACGCACATCCATCGGGGCCTATGATGCCAGCCCTCGAGAGGCGCTTTGGCTTCCCATCCGAAGCCGCAGGCCGGCGTCGCGACGCCTCTAGGATCCGCCCATGCCGGAGATCGCCTTCGTGATGGCTCCGCGCCAGAATCTGTTCTGGGTCGAGATTGTCCAAGCGATCCGGAAGGAGCTTCAGTCGGGCGGGATCCAGACCTCGATCTCGACCGACGGTTTCCCGCCCCCTCGCGCAGACATGGTCTACGCGCTCGTTCCGCCGCACGAGTGGTTCGCGCTCGAGGTCGTTCGAGGCCATCGTCCGGCTCCATCCCCTGCACTCTTGCGACGGACGTTGTTCCTCTGCGGCGAACAGCCGGGCACGTCCCATTTCGACGAAAACGTCGAGCTCGGGCGGGAGGCAGGGGCGATCTTCGACCTGAACGTCGGAGCGACGCGCGAATATCAGCGCCGCGGGCTCGCAGCTACGCATTTCCAGCTCGGCTACACGTCGGGCTGGGATCACACCGCAGACGCGCAGGATCACGACATCGACATCCTCTTCCTCGGCGCCCACGGCCCTCGGCGAGATCGATTCATGGGCGCCTACGCGGACTCGATCTGGCGGAAGCACTGCCACATCGTCTTCGCCGACAACTCCAGGCCCAACTGGGAGGGCTCGAACCGCTACCTCGCAGGCAACGAGAAGTGGAAGGCGCTCGGCCGCGCCAAAGTCCTGATCAACGTCCACCAAGGTGGGCTGCCCTACTTCGAATGGCACCGGGTGATCCAGGTGCTCACAAACCGGTGCGTGCTCGTGACAGAGGAGTCGACGGACTACGCGCCGCTCGAGCCCGGAAAACACTTCGTCTCCGGCCGGCCGGAGACGCTCGCACTCCTCGCGCACCGGGTGCTCGAGGACGACGACTGGCGGGAGGCCCTCCAGCGGCAGGCGTACGAGTACGTCCGCGAGAAGATGCCGCTCCGCGACGCCGTCTCCGAGTTCGCGGGTGCGGCGGACGAGGTCGCCCGCGCGCCGGTGCCGCGATCGGGCGGCACCCTCAGCCGTCAGGCGCCGAACAGAGACAGCGAAGAGGTCACGCAGCCGGCATGGTCGACCGAAGATCTCCACATCTCCACCCTCCGGAGGGCCGCGAAGGACACGGCGCTCGAGCTTCTCGACCTCCGTCGGACGCTCCAGCGGTTCCGGCGCGAGTACCTGCTCGGCGGCGAGTTCCCGCTCGCCGAGGTCGCGCACAAGTCCCGCGCATACGAGGCGGCACGGCCGCGCGTCTCAGTGCTGACGAGCGTCTACAACCACGGGGAGCACCTCGACGAGGCGCTGGGATCGGTCATCGCCGGCCGGTTCCGGCCCTTCGAGCTCGTCGTCGTCGACGATGCGTCGACGGACGACTCCCTCGACAAGGCGCGCGCATGGATGCAAGCCCATGACTCGACTGCCGGCCTCCTACTCCACCACCCGGTCAACCGCGGGCTCCCGCACGCGCGTAACACCGCTCTGGGTTTCGCGCGCGGGGAGTTCGTGTTCATCCTCGACTCCGACAACGCCCTCTATCCGAACGGGCTCGACCGGCTCGTCGCCGGTCTCGACCTGCATCGAGACGCGTCCTTCGCTTACGGCCTTCACCAGCGCTTCAGCGCAACAGGCCCGGCCGGAGTGATGAACATCTTCCCGTGGGAGCCGCGCCGGCTTCGGACGGGGAACTACATCGATGCGATGGCGCTCCTCCGTACCCGGACACTCCGCGAGGTCGGCGGCTACACCACGGATCGAAGGCTCCACGGCTGGGAGGACTACGAGCTCTGGTGCCGTCTGGCCGAGCTCGGCCACCATGGCGTGTTCGTTCCGCAGTTCGTCGCCCGTTACCGTGTCGCCGAGCACTCGATGCTGTCCCTCAGCAACCTCTCCGCGACCCACACGTTCTCGATCCTCGCCGAGCGCTATCCGAAGCTGATGGCCGGTGTCCAGGCGCCCCTCTAGGTGACGACGGAGCCCCCTGCAGCCCTGAAGAGGCAGACGCCGGCCTCGATGCTCGACTGGCTTCGCTCACCGCCTTTGCTCTGGCAGATGAGGCTCGGCGAGCGCCTGGCGCTCGAAGGGATCCTTTCCCGGCTGCAGCCGGCGCTCTCGATCGAGATCGGAACGGCCGGAGGAGGGAGCCTGAGCAGCATCTCGGCGCACAGTCGCGAGGTGCACTCCTTCGACATCGATCCCGGAGTCGAGCGCCTCCTGGAGCAGTTCCCGAACGTCGTCTTCCACGTCGGCGATTCCGCGGAGGTCGTTCCAGCGGTCTTCCGAGAGCTCGCAGACGAGGGCCGCAGCGTCGACTTCGCGCTCGTGGACGGCGACCACTCGCCGGAGGGCGCCAGGCGCGACGCGCAGGCTCTCCTCGATTCCGACGCGTGCAAGTCGACCGTGATCGTGTTCCACGACGCCGCGAACGAGGAGGTGCGGGCGGGTCTGGACGCGGTCGGCTTCGAACGGCACCCCAAGGTCGCGCTCGTGAACCTCGACTTCGTGCCCGGTTACATCGTGCGAGACGGCGTGCGGCGCCACGAGATCTGGAACGGGCTCGCCCTGGTCGTTCTCGGCGAGCGCCCGGACGGAGGAGGGCTCGCCGACGCAGACGTCTATCCGGCTGCACAGATCAACCGTCAGATGCGTGACATCTTCGACCGCGGCCCGGTGCCCGCGGACAACGGCGAGCGCCGCGCGGATCTCGACCGCGAGGTCACCGAGCTGAACCAGACGATCCGCACGATGCAGCAGACCCGCGTCTGGCGGATAGGCGCCGCCTGGTGGCGCCTGCGCGACCGTCTCCTGCGGCGCGCGAACTAGTGGACGCGCAGGGCGACCCCCGGCGCGAGGCGATCGATTACGTCGACGCGGTCGTCGCTCGCGCAGAGGGTGGTGCACCGGCCGAGCCCGCCTCCTTGCCGACCCGGCCGCGCGCCGGACGTCTGATTCCGGGCTTCGTCAAGCGGATCGTGATCCACGCGCTGATCAAGCTGAACCGTCACCCGTTCGACCACCTGTCCCACCCGATGCAGGTCGAGCTCGAGCACCAGATCGCGGAGCTCCGCACCGCCGTTCACGCGGCGAATCGCCGGGCCGACCAGGCATACGGCGCCCTCCAGGCGAGCCGGCCCGAGCTCGAGACCTGGCGGCGTGCGCTCCAGGCGGCGCTCGGGGAGCTCGAGCGCGACGTCCGGTCGCTGCGCGCGAAGCTCGACGAGCTCGACCGGGACCGATGAGCGCGTGAGGATCGGGATCGCCAAGCCCGACCTCGGTTACACCGGCGGCTACGAGCGCGTCATCGACCGCATCTCTGCTGAGCTCGGTCGCGACGGACACGAGATCGTGTGGATGAAGCTCAACGCGCTCGACGTACCGCGGCTCCCGTACGGTGTTCCCCTCCCACGGCGTGTCGCGCCCGAACTCTGGGAGTTTCAGCGTTACGTTGCGCTGATGGAGACCTTCGGCGAGCTCGACACGTCCGGGTTCGACCTGATGATCTCGACGCAGGCGCCCTCGTTCGCCGTCGAGCACGATCGGCACCTGTCGGTCTTCTCACACCACCACCGGATCTACTACGACCTCGCCGACGTTCATGTCGCGGCCGGCTTCGCCGACCCCGAGCTGCACGGCGTGATCGCGAGCGCTGCCCGGAGACTCGACCAGCCTCGGATGGAGCACGTCTCGACGTACCTCGCGGCGTCCGAGGAGGTGAAAGGTCGTCTGGAACGCTTCAACGGGCTGACGAAGAAAGTGCTCGTCTACCACGCCGGCGTTGCGTTCAGCGAGGCTGTACCCGCCTGGGACGCGCCACGGAACCACGGCGAGTACGCGATCTGCGTCACGCGCCACGAGTTCCCGAAGCGCGGCGAGCTCTTCGTTCACGCCCTCAAGTACCTGTCGCCGTATCGCGGCGTCGTTGTCGGGGGCGGGTCGCGCCTTCCCTGGCTCCGTGCCGTCGACTCGCGTCTCAGCGCCTCCGGTGCCGACCTCGACGCACTCACGGATGCCGACCTGTGGCTCAATAGGGGGGCGTCAGATTTGCTCGAGTTCTCCCTCTTCGGCTCGAATGTCGAGTTCGTGGAAGACGCATCGGGCGAGCAGCTCCACCACCTCTACAGCGGCGCGCTTTGCGCCGTCGCACCGGCATACCTCGAGGATTACGGGCTCACCGGCGTCGAGGCGATGACGTACGGGTTGCCGTTGATCGTCTGCTCGGACGGCGGCGGCCTCACCTGGTTCGTCGAGGACGGAATCACCGGCTTCGTCGTCGAACCGACCGGCCGTGCGATCGCCGATGCAGTTGAGCGGCTCCGAAGCGACCCCGAGCTCGCGGCCGAGATGGGGCGCGCCGCGCGAGAGCGGGCACGAGACTTCACATGGGAGCGCGCCATGGACGAGATCCGCCGCGGGGTCGCCCTCGCGATGGCGGAGTAGATTCGGGGTCAGCGTGTCCGATCCCGAACTCGAGACGCTTCGCCAGGTTCACGAGGAGCTCGCGCGGCGCGTTGCCGAGGAGCGACTCGCCTTCTCCGACCGGGTGCAGGAAGTCCTCGACCACTCCCAGCACCTGCAGGCCGAGCTCGACGACCGAATCGAGCAGGTACGAGGGCTCACGGCCGAGGTCGAGGCTCTGCGACGGCTCACGACCGACGTCGAGGCCCTGCGCGCGCGTGTGGAGTCGCTGCACGAGGAACTGAAGGAAGCGCACCGGCAGCACCAGGCGCTGGAGGCGTCTCGCTCCTTCCGCTACACCGCGCCGCTCCGGAGACTCGGCGGAGCGATCCGCCGGCGGTGAAGTGAAGACCTCCGTAGTCATGGCGGTGCACGGCAACTGGCCCGTCGTCGAGCGCGCCCTCACCGCGCTGCGGCCGGCGCTCGGGCCGGAGCGGGAGCTCGTCCTCGTGGACGACGCCTCACCGGATGGAACGGCCGAGCGGCTGGCCGAGGCGGCGCCGGAGGCCACGCTCGTCCGGAACGACGAGAACATCGGATTCGGCCCGTCCTGCAACGCCGGCGCGGCGCGCGCGGGCGGCGAGAATCTCTGCTTCGTCAACAGCGACACGCTCGTCGGTGAGGGCGCGCTCGATGCCCTCGAGGCCGCGGTCGGCGGCAAGACGGTTGCGGCGGCCGCGACGCTGCTGGAGGAGGACGGCAGGGTGCAGGAGTCGGGGTGCGCGGTGGGGCGCGAGGGCGTCACGTATCCACTCGGCGCAGGTTCGTCGGTCGACGATCCCGCCTGGGCCTTCCGGCGCGAGGTCGACTACGGGTCCGCGGCCTGCCTGCTCGTCCGCCGTGACACGTTCACAGACGCCGGCGGGTTCGACGACGGCTATGCGCCCGGCTACTACGAGGACGCCGACCTCTGCCTCCGTCTCGAGGAGCGGGGGCTTCGGACGGTGGTCGAGCCTGGGGCGCGTGCCGTCCATCTCCAGTATGGGTCCGGGAGCCGCGACCGCGCGAGAGAGCTCGTCGCCCGAAACCGGAAGCGCTTCCTCAGACGCTGGGGCGACCGCTTCGACCACAGGCCGATCGTCGTCGCCGCTCACCCCTGGCCGCACAGGCAGCTCGCGCTGCGCGACGCGCGCACGCTGACCCGCTTTCTCGTCTTCGAGGACGCGGCGAGCGCGCGGGAGCTCGCCGATCGGTGGCGCGGCGCAAGGATCACGCTGCTCGGAGTGGACGCCGGCCCGGAGATCGAGAGCGCGCGCCCTCAGGACGTCGAGCCATGGCTGGAGGAGCGGCGGTTCCACTACTCGGCGGTGATCGCGGCCCCCGACGACCTCCGACCGGCGCTCGAGCGCTCGCAGCCGCAGGCCGTCCATGCATACGGCTCCGGCGACCCCGGCCTCGTCGCAGGCGGAATCGCCCCGGCGGGTGAGGAGCCGCGTGGCTGACGAGAGCCGCGGCGTCAACCTCGTCGGGTTCTTCAGGGCCGAGTTCGGGCAGGGCGAGGTCGCGCGCAGGCTCGCAGCGGCGCTGCGCCACGCGGGGATCCCGCACACGACGATCCTGTACGAAGACATCCCGCACCGGCAGGAGCACCCGTTCGAGGCCGTTGACGGCGACCTGCACGACGTGAACATCCTGTGCCTGAACGCGGAGCACCTGATCCGGTTTGCGGAGAGCCCGGCCGGCCGGCTGCTGGCCGACCGGCGGTCGATCGGTGTCTGGTTCTGGGAGACGAGCCGCTTCCCCGACTACCTGAGACCGGCGCTCAAGTTCGTCGACGAGGTCTGGGTTGCGAGTGAGTTCGTCGCTGAGGCCGTGCGCGCTTCGACCGCAGTGCCCGTCCACGTCTTCCCGCTGCCCGTGGAGGCGCCCACGGAAGGAGCGGTGACCCGGTCAGACCTCGGGTTGCCGGACGACCGCTTCCTGTTCAGCTTCGTCTTCGACTTCCACAGCACCGTCTCGCGCAAGAACCCGGACGGCCTGATCGACGCGTACATCACGGCGTTCGAGCCGAACGACGGCGCCATGCTCGTCGTGAAGAGCATCAACGGCGATAAGTTCCGCGCTGGTCTGCGGGCGCTGGAGTCCGCCGCCGCAGGCCGGGCGGACATCCGCGTGGTCGACGGCTTCGTCCCGAGGGATCGGATCGCCGCCTACACCTCGCTCGCAGACTGCGCTGTCTCGCTGCACCGAAGCGAGGGCTTCGGCCTCACCCTGGCGGAGGCGATGGCGCTCGGCAAACCGGTCATCGCAACCGGCTACTCGGGCAACCTGACGTTCATGGACGAGGAGAACTCCTTTCTCGTTCGCCACCACCTGACAGAGCTCGACCGGGAGGTCGGGCCGTATCCGGCCGGCTCGGCCTGGGCGGAGCCCGATGTCGGTCATGCAGCGGAGCTGATGAGGCGCGTGAAGACGGACGAACGGGAGGCTGCCACGCGGGCGGCGCGCGGCCGTGCGACGATCGAGTCCGAACACTCCCTCGAGCAAGCCGCGGGGTTTCTGGCCGCCCGGGTGCCGCTCCTCCACGACCTGTGGCGCGAGCGCCGCCGCAGCTCCACACCGTCCCAGTGTGCATCGGCGTTCCTGACCCGTGGGCCACAGGCGAGCTGGTCTCAACCTTCTCGGCTCGGCGGTATCGGCCTCGTCTACAGACGGCTGCTCATGCGACTCCTCCGGCCGTATACCGCGCGCCAGCGGGAGTGGGAGCACGTTGTGGTCGACGGCCTGCGCGAGTTGGAGCTCAGCGTCGAGAAGCTCCACCGCCGGCTTGACGAGCTCGAGCGTCAGCGCACCGGCTCGTAGCGTACGCGCAGGAAGCGCAGCCCGAGCTCCCGCAGGTCGTCTCCCCCCAGACCCGCGGCTGAGGCGACCGGGATCTGGAGCGCGATGTCGCAGCGGCGCGCTCGCGGGCGAAGAGGAATCGTCGCCTTGGAGTACTGGCGACGCGAGTTGAAGCGAAGCTTGGAGACGAGCGCTCCGTGCTCGTAGACCTGGACCGTGAAGCGCCGGCGGTGAACCGGGGTGTTCTCGAACGAGAGCACGAGCCTCCCCCGGCGACAGTCATAGCGGGTGTACGTGAAGTTGGAGCCCGACCAACGGTCGGGAAACAGGCCCTCGTAGCGCTCCTCCATGACAACCGGGCCGTCGATCTCGACGAGGCTCATGCGCCCAGCCTGGTTGCTTCCCAGACTGCGTCCCCTGAAGGTCGTTCCCGAGTACGTCATGGCGTAGTCCAGACGCAGCGGCTCGCCCGACAACTGGATCAGTCGGCCGTCCGAGCGAACGCTCACCGGCGTGATCGTGTCGACCAAGCCGTCCCAGGCGCCCTGGGTCGTGTACGCGCGCCCGACGCTGCGGTTGAAGAACTCGCTCTCCCAGAAAGGAAGACCCTCCGGGGCGCCCGTCCAGATGCTGGAGACGGCCGCCTCGGGCCCGACGCGTCGATCGATCCAGTCCCGCGGGCTGCCGAGCGCCGAGGCGAATGCCTCGCTCGAAGCCTTGTTGGTGAAGGCTTCGACGGGCCGGCTGGCCGCGGCGAAATAGAGCACGAGCAGAACCACTACGGCCGGGGCGAACCTCCTTGGCAGCAACACGAACAGGAGCGCCGCGACGATCGCTGTCCCGGCCACCCACTCGTCGATCGACTCCGGGCTGAACGCTCGGTCGCGCCAGCGCCAGATGGGCAGCAATCCCGGCGTGCTGTGCACGCTCGTAGCGTTGAGGAAGTTGTTCAGGGGGAGCGCGAGCGTCAGCCCGCCGGCGAGCAGCGCGGCCGGAGCGACGGCCCACCAAGAGCGAACGTTCGTCCTCGATCCCCACGCGGCCAGCGCGATGAAGAAGAGGGGCGTGACATGGAAGAAGTTGCGCTCGAGAATGCGGTCCCCGACCGGGCTGCTCGCATACGCCGTGACCACGGCGAGGAACGCGCCGACGGTGGTCAGCCCGAGCGCCGCGAGGATGCGAATGCTCCGGTCCTCGGCCGGGCGCAGGCCGGCGATCACGACGGCGATGAAGGCCGCAACCGGCAAGACGCCGAGGAAGATGTCGGCCTCGGCCAGGTGGTAGAGCGCCCACATACCCAGCTCATCCCGCTCGTAGCCGATCTTGGTCACGCCCCCGTAGCTTCCGAGCAGCTCGTTCAGCGGGCGATCCCGCATTGCCTGCCGGGCCAGCGCCGCGATCGCTGCCAGACCGATGATCGTCCAGGTCGGCCAGTACTCCCGCGCGCCTCGCAGGAGCCGGGTGAAGTACCCCCTGTCCCTCAGCGGCCAGGCGTCGAGCAAGAGGACGAGGGAGATGGTCGCCACCAGCACGGTGACGAGCACCACGGCCTGCGGACGGGTCAGGAACGCGAGGCCGATCACGGCGAAGACGGCGAGCTGCGCGACGATCGTCGGCCGCTCGAGCGCCCGGACGACCAGGAGGAGCCACAGTGCGACAAGCGGGTAGAAGGCGTTCTCGGTCATCATCGACCCCGTGAGCATCAGAGCGGGGATCGCGACCGAGAACGCCCCAGCGGCGAGCGACCAGCCCCGGCCGGCGACACGACGAGCGATCAGGTACGTGGGGACGACGGTCGCCGACATCAGCAGGCAGTTGATCGCCCTGGCGCCGTCGTACGCATCTGGGACGCTCTCGAAGAGGACGAACGCCGGAGCGATCAGCGCCGAGTAGAGCGTGCCGAAGCCGCCAGTGCCCGGCACCTCGCGAATGGCGAACTCACCCGTGTAGGCGAGAGACTTGGCGAGCTCGGAATACTGCAACTCGTCGTTGAAGATCCAGGGCGCGGGGTCCTTCAGCGCGTTGACGAAGCGGAAGACGAACGAGAGCGCGAAGACGCACCCGACGAGCATCCACGTGGGGACCGGAAGCGACCGGCTACGCGCTTCGCCGCGCTGCGCCGTGACCATGACGCCGCCGACTTCTTCGGTCCGGCGGGTGCGGTTCCCGGCTATCGAGCGGTCGGGGGGCAGTAGATCGGCTTTCCGGCCTTGGGCTGACCCTTGACCATGTAGATCCCCGTGGTATCCAAGGAGTTCAGGCACGCTGGACGGTTCGCTTGCGTCCGCGCGATGCGGAACACGTAGATGTCGTTCGGCGCCAACGCCCGCCAATCGAACCCCGGCACCTCGAGCCCAGCGTACCGGGCAAAAACCGCCAGGGCGTCGAGGCTATAGCCATCGTTGTTCAGCGACTCCGGCTGGAAAACCACTCGCCGAGCACCGTCCTCGCGCGCTCGGCGGAGGAGGTCGACGAACAACGGTGCGACGCCGCCCGGCTGGGGATGCCCTTCGATGTAACCACGGTTCGAAAAGACCGTGAACGACCGCTCTCCGATCGGACTCGGCTTCGTTCCAGGGAGTGCGATCCTGGACGTCACCTCGCCTCGCACGTAATTGACGAGCAGCGTGTTGACGAGGAAGACGGTGCCCAGGACGCCGACGGCGAAGATCTTCGCCGTCTGAGGAAGAGACGCAATCCACCCGGTTCCGAGGAGAGCCACGTACACGATCCCGGGGAGGATGTAGCGCGGATCGTCGAGCGAGAGAACCGAGATCGCGAGGTATGCGAAGAGCGCGCCGACGATCAACTCCGGCACGTAGCTGTCGGTGTGTCTGTCACGGAGCCACTTCACCGCCAAGTAAACGGTGCCGACGAGGAAGAAGGCGACCAGCGGGAGATAGAGCTGCGTGTTGACGAGACTCCACCAGTACCAGGTGAGGTTCTCGAGGCTCCAGCGGTCCGGATAGGGCACCGAGCCGTACCAGAGGGCCGGCTGTGCCTGAATCGCACCCGTGGTCAGCCCGCGAAGATCCTGGAGGTGCGCGAAGTACCAGGGTTGGGCGAGCAGCAGAAAGAGGCCGCCCCCGACCACGGCGTGCCGCCAGGCTCGCCAACCGCCGCGCGCGAGCAGCGCTAGAGCGAGCCCCGCGACGAAGAAGATGAAGGTCGCCTTGACGTACATCCCGGCAGCGGCTGCGCACGCCGCGGCGAGCGTCCAGGGCAGCGATTGGAACCGGCGCGAGGCGAGCAAGAACCAGACGCTCACGGCCGCGACCGCGGCGCCGGGACCGTCGAGCATGAAGACGTGGAAGAGACTGATGATCATCGGCGCGGCGAGCACGAAGACGACCGCCAGAACACCGGCGAGCCGGCCGAAGGCAACCGTGCCGGCGCCGTAGCACCCAAGAGCGAGCAGCGGTACGAACACCACGTTCTCGGTGATGACGACGGCGTCGCCCGTCGTACCGCCCACCCATGCTCCGAGCGCGCCGACCACGTGCACGAGGGGCGGGTAGTGCGTCCAGTGCAGGATCCCGAAGAGCCAGTGGCCCAGCTGAAACTGGTCGAGATACGAGAAGGCGTGGAGCGTGTGCTTGGCGTTGTCGCCGTTGGGAACTCGATCATCAGTCTGTGCCCACCAGACGCTGATCGCGATGAACCCGCCTGCCAGCCCGGCCACGAGGACCTTGTCGAGGCGCCCCTCGAGGACCCGCATCACCGTGCGCGACTCCGCCCGTAGGCGGCCGCGAAGGTCAGTCGGGGCGGCGAAGCCCAAGAATCGAGAGGAGGAAGCTCGAAAAGAAGATCTGGAGGCCGACGATTACGAGCGTCGCAGCGAGGAGCGCGAGCTCGGTCTCCGAGAGCGCGCCTCCGCCGCTTCTGAGCCATTTCGCGCCGATGAAAGTCACCAGTGAGAGACCGAGGAGAAGAACTGCACCGCCCGCGAGCAGACCGTGCTCGAGTCTAAACCGCGCCTCCATGCGCTGGAACCATGGATCGCGCTCACCCATGTACCACACGCCGTAAGCCCGAGCGGCGAAACCGAGAGCGAGGATCTGAGCGCCGACGACCGTCAGCAGCGTTCCGGCGATCATCGTGTGCAGGTCCCAGCGGCGCCCGAGGATGTTCACCTCGCCGAGGACGGTGAGCATGACCAGGAGGCCAAACACCGCCATGAGCGCGCCCGGGATGAGGAAGAGGTACGTCGGGCTGTGGACGAGCAGGAAACGAAGGTGGCGCCATCCATCACGGAAGCTGGAGAGCTTCGATTCACCCGCTCGGGGGTGGTACTCGATCGGGATCTCCCGGATGTCGAGGTCGTGCTTCGCCGCACGGATGACCATCTCGGACGCGAACTCCATTCCCGGCGACCGGAGATCGAGTCCCTCCAGTGCGTCGCGGCGGACAGCCCGCATGCCGCAGTGCGCGTCGCGGACGCCGGTGCGGAAGAAAAGGTTCAAGACTCCGGTGAGCACCGGGTTGCCGATGTAGCGGTGGTGCCAAGGCATCGCCCCGGGCTTGATGTTCTGCATCCTGTTGCCCATCACGAGCTCGGCGCCCGCCTCGAGCTGCTCGACGAACCGAGGGATGTCGGCGAAGTCGTAGGTCAGGTCGGCGTCGGCCATGACGATGTAGTCACCCTTGGCCGCGGCGAAGCCGGCGAGGTAAGCGCTGCCATAACCCCGGCGCTGCTCGTGAACGAGGCTTGTTAATTATTCATCGGCGAGAGTAGGGCTGCCGTCGGTCGAGCCATTGTCCGCGACGACGACCTCACCGTCGAACCCGTTCTCCTCCAACGCTTTGCGAGCGCGCCGCACCGACTCCTCGATCGACTGCGCCTCGTTCAGGCAGGGAATAACCACCGAGATGAACGGAGGCGTTCGTGTCTCGGGCTCCGGGGCTACGCCGTCGATGGGCGGTGCCTCGATGGTCGGGGCGATCGGATCGCCGCGCATGCGACCCTGCATGATGCCGACATGCTATTAGGCCCCTGTAAACGGAGACCGTGACCATGCGCATCTGCGTGGTCTATGACTGCCTCTACCCCCACACGATCGGGGGCGCCCAGCGCTGGTATCGGAGCCTCGCCGAGCGTCTCGCAGAGCGCGGGCACGAGGTGACCTACCTCACCCTTCGCCAGTGGCCGAAGGGTGAAGGCGCAGCGGTCCCAGGCGTTGATGTCCGCGCGGTGGGACCTTCCATGGAGCTGTACGCCGGCGGGCGGCGCAGGCGACTACCGCCGATCGTCTTCGGGGTCGGTGTGCTCTGGCACCTCCTCAAGCGCGGTAATCATTACGACGTCGTCCACACGGGCTCGATGCCGTATTTCTCACTCCTGGCGGCGCTCGCCCTCCGACGGGCTCGCGGGTACAGGCTCTTCGTCGACTGGATCGAGGTCTGGACGAGAAACTACTGGCGCGAGTACGTCGGCGGGGTCGTGGGCGAGATCGGCTGGCGCATCCAACGGCTCTGCGCGTCGAGCCCACACCGGGCCTTCGCCTTCGCCCGGCTCCACGCGCAGCGGCTGGCCGAGCTCGGGCATGCCGGAGAGGTTACCGTGCTCGACGGGCTGTACGCCGGTGGCGTCTCCCCCGTTCGCACGGAACGAGAGCCTGTCGTCGTTTTCGCCGGCCGCCACATCCCGGAGAAGGCCGTCCCGTCGATCGTCCCGGCTTTTGCGAAGGCGCGTGAGCAGGTCCCGCACCTGCGCTGTGAGCTCTACGGAGACGGTCCCGACCGGCAGAAAGTGCTCGATCTCGTGGCCGAGCTCGGCCTTGATGGCGCAGTCTCGGTGCCCGGCTTCGTGGCCGGCGATTGCGTCGATGTTGCTATCCGCCGTGCGCTCTGCTTCGTTCTCCCCTCCCGACGAGAGGGATACGGGCTCGTCGTTATCGAGTCCGCGGCCGCAGGTACCCCGACCGTCGTCGTGGCGCACCCTGACAACGCTGCGGTCGAGCTGGTGGAGGAAGGCGTAAACGGCGTGGTTGCACCGTCAGGCGAGCCGGAGGCTCTGGCGGCCGCCATCCTCTTCGTCCACACCGCCGGCGAGGACCTGCGCCGCTCGACGCGCGAATGGTTCGAGCGCAACGCCACGCGACTCTCGATCGACACATCGGTCGACCGCGTCGAAGCCGCGTACGCCGAGTAGTGCACGTCGCACTGAACGCGGTGCATCTCGTCCTCGGCGAGACGGGCGGGCTGGAGATCTACGCCCGCCGACTGATCACGGCGCTGGAGGAATCCGATCCGTCGCTTCGGCTGACCGTTTACGCAGGTCCGCAGGCCGTCCGCGAGCTGAGGCGGGAAGGCTGGCGAGCGGATCTTGCGGCCGTGCAGGTGGACGCACGCACCCGATCGCGCGCGGTGCTCGCCGAGCAGACGATCCTCAGAGGCCTGCTCCGGCAGTCAAGTCCGGATCTGCTGCACAACCTCTTCAACACCGCGCCTGCACTGCCCGGCATCCCGCAGGTGACCACGATCCACGACCTCATCTACCGCCGGGTGCCGAAGACCCACGCCGGGCTGCTCGGCCTCGGTCTGCGGGTGCTCGTTCCCCTTGCGGCGCGGCGCTCCCGCCGGGTGATCGCCGTCTCCGAAGCGACCAAGGCGGACGTCGTCCGTTACCTCGGAATCGCCCCTGAGCGGGTCGACGTCGCGCAGAACGGGCCCGGCTCCCCTCCCTCCGCCGACCCGACCCCCGAAAGCATCCTGCGCTCGCAGCTCGGGCTCGGCGAAGGGCCGGTGCTTCTCTCTCTTTCGGCCAAGCGTCCGCACAAGAACCTCGAGCGGCTGATCGAGGCCATGCCGTCGATCGATGCGACCCTCGTGCTACCCGGTTACCCCACGCCGTTCGAAGGCGATCTCCGCGCTCTCGTCGGCCGGCTCGGCATCGCCGACCGCATCCGCTTCGCCGGCTGGCTCGAGGAAGCGGACGTCGAGGGGCTCTACGCGCTTGCGGCCTGCGTCGTCGTCCCCTCACTCGTCGAGGGCTTCGGATTCCCAGCGCTCGAGGCCATGCTGCGGGGGACTCCAGTCACGTGCTCTGCGATCCCTGCCCTACAGGAGGTCGCCGGCGACGCCGCCGTGTTCTTCGACCCCTTCGATCCCCTGTCGATCGCCCGAGCGGTCAACCAGGTTCTCGCTGACGAGGAGCTGGGTTCCCGGCTGCAGGCGGCAGGAAAGAAGCGCGCTGCCAGGTTCACCTGGGAGTCGGCCGCAGCGGCCACCCGAGCGAGCTACGAGCGCGCTCTCACAGGCTCGCTCGCCGGCGGCGCAGGGATCCGATGAGACCGATCGTGTCGTCGACGACACCGTCCGGGACCTCTCCGGTCACCCCCGCGCCACGGTGCCAGCCGGCGATTCGGCCGCGAAGCGCGGCGAGGTCTCGGCCGAGAAGTGTCTCAGCCCCGACCGCCGCGGCCTCGGCCGCGAGAGCCATGCCGGCGCTTCGGAGGCCGAGGCGCAGGACGCCGTACTTCCGGAGCATGTAGCCGCGGGATGCGCCTGCGATCTCCACCTGCCGGCGAGACCGGCGTCCCGCCGTGGCCGAGCGCTCGTGGACACCGAGCGCCTCGGGGGCCCCGGCGCACCTCCAGCCGGCACCCTGCAGCCGCAACCCCAGGTCGACGTCCTCCATGTATGCGAACAGCCGCTCGTCGAAGCCGCCCACGCTCTCGAACGCCCGCCGGCGGTACGCTGCGGCTCCTCCACTCGGCGCGAAGAGGCCGCTCTCGTCCAGGCGTTCCGGGTGGTATGGCTCACCTGCAAAGCGTGGGAAGGCCGCCAGCGTCCGGTCGAGCTCGAGCCCATAGCTGTCGACGACCATTCGACCGGGCCGCAGCAAGAGCCCTGCCACCATCCCGATTTGCGGTGACTCTTCGAAGGGCGCAGCGAGCCGCTCGAGGAACGATGGGTCGCAGTGAACGTCGTTGTTCACGAGCACGACGAATGGAGCAGCGCCCGCTGCGACCCCGCGGTTCACGGCAGGTCCGAACCCCAGGTTCTCCCCGAGCTCGACGAGCCGAGCTGCCGGGGAGGCCTCGCGAACGAGCTCGATTGTGCCGTCCGTCGAGCCGTTGTCGGCGACGATCACCGAGCAGGCGATGGTCTGCGCCGCAAGCGCGCGAAGACAGCCCTCGAGCAGATGCCTCCCGTTCCAGGTCGGGATGACGACGTCGAGGGGTGGGAACGCATTGTCTGCAGCCGCCCGGGCGGTCAAGGTTCAGTAGCCTAGAGCGCCCGTGAGAAGGCGCCCGCTACTCGACCGAGCCGCCGATCTGGCACGAAGACTCGTAAGCTGGTCGCTGAAGCGGTCTCCGCAGTTGAGAAGGCGGCTGTGGCCTCGGATGGAGCGGAAGTCGAAGTTCGTGCACAGGTATCTCGATGGGCTCAAAGGCATCGAGATCGGGGCCGGCGCTCACAACGACTACGGCGTCGATGCTCTGAACGTCGACCGCTACTCGGCGATGGATACCACCTACAAGGAAGCGGAGTGGGACCTCTGCGGGCGCAAACGAGCGGTTGATCTCGTCGCGCCTGGAGATGCACTCCCGTTCAAGGACGACGCCGTCGATTTTGTTCTCGCCTCACATGTGGTCGAGCACTTCCCCGATCCGATCCGCGCGATCAAAGAGTGGGTCCGGGTCGCCCGCAGGTACGTGGTCCTCGTCGTCCCGCACCGGGACCGGACCTTCGATCACGATCGCGACCTGACGTCGCTGGACGAGCTCGCACGGCGTCACGACGAGAACTTCGACGCGGACGGCGACGAGCACTGGACCGTCTGGAATCTGGAGACGTTCCTGGCGATGTGCGATCGCTACGGGTTCGAAGTCATCGACCACCTCGACCCCGACGACAAGGTCGGCAACGGCTTCATCATCGCCATCGACGCCTCCTAGGTCGCCTCACCCCGAATGACCGTCGCACGTCAGGTTGCCTGGAACACGATTGCCCAGACCCTCGCGCGGGCGGCAGTGCTTGGCCTCGCCGTCGTCACCACGGGGCTCCTGACACGGTACCTCGGTGTCGCGGGCTACGGCGACTACATCGTCGTCAGCGTTTACATCCTGTTCTTCGCCGCACTCTTCGACTGGGGGATCCCGACCATGCTCGCCCGGGAGATCCCGCGCGTGGAGCGAGCGGACGACCTCGTCGCGCAGGCGCTCGGCCTTCGCCTGGCCCTGGCAGTCCCCGTGACCCTGCTGGCGGCCGGCATCGCCTTCCTCGTGTACGGGGGTGCGGACGAGGACCGCGTCCGGAAGGGAATCCTGCTCGCGCTTCCGACAATCCTCGCCATCTCCGTGTCGAACACGTTCATCGCCGTCTTCCAGGCGCGGCTGAAGATGGATCGCGTAGCCGCGGCGGAGATCGTCGCCCAAGCGACGGGGGCCGGCCTGCTCGTCGTGCTCGTCTTGACCGAGCAGAGCTTCTACGAGCTCGTGCTCGCGACGGTCCTCGGAAGCGTCCTCTTCGCCATGCTGGTCACCCTTCTGGTGCGTCGCCTAGTGCGAACGTCGCTCGCATTCGACCTCGAGGTCTGGGGCAGGCTGCTCCGCCTCTCCCTCCCGCTGGGCCTGGCCGTCGTCGTCGGAACGATCTATTTTCGAGCCGACGCGCTTCTGCTGTCGCTCCTCAAGCAATCCGAGGACGTCGGCATCTACGGGGTCGCCTACCGCTTCTACGAGATGACGGTGAGCTTTCCGACGTTCTTCCTCGCCCCCGTCTTCCCGCTGCTCTCCGCGGCGGCGATCAGCGCCGCAGGCCTCGCCGAGTTCACGGGACTCTTGCAGCGGTCGATGGACGTTCTGCTCACGGCGGCCGTCCTGATCGTCTCCTTGACGCTCGTTCTCGCGCCGGAGATGATCCATCTGGTCAGCGGCGAGTCGTTCGAGCGATCGGCGCTCCCGCTCCGGATCCTGATCGTGGGGTCAGGGCTCTCCTTCGTGAACAGCCTCTTCATCTACGCGCTCGTCGCGCTGGACCGCCAGGCGAAGGTTCTCGTGATCACAGCAGTCGCCCTCGTGCTGAACATCGCCCTGAATCTCGTCTTCATCCCGAGATTCAGCTACAACGCGGCCGCGACGATCGCCACCGGATCCCAGCTCGTCACGCTGGCCGCGGCGGTGTTCCTCGTCTGGCGCTACTCCGGCTTCTCGCCGTCCGGCCGCGTGCCCCTGCGGCTTGCGGTCGCGGGAGTCGCGGTCGCCGGCGTCCTCTTGCTTCTCCCTCTGCCTCTCGGCGCGAGCCTCGTCCTCGGAACCGGCCTCTACGCCGTCATGCTCCTCCTACTCCGAGTCGACCGGGAGCTCCAGCTCAGAGAGCTGTTACGCCGGGCATGACACGCGTGCTCCTCGTGTCCAACGACCGCATCGGCGAGCGCATGGCTGGGCCGGCCATCCGCTACTACAACCTGGCTCTCGAGCTCAGCCGCCGGTTCGACGTGACGCTGATGGCACCGGCGTCGGACGGCGTGGAGATCGAACGGGTAGAGCTCGTCAGCGCCGAGGGATACGGACCTCGCGCATTTCGCCGCTTCGCCGAGACCTTCGACACCGTCATCGCCCAGACCTTGCGGCCCTGGACTATGTGGTCGCTCGCA
This sequence comes from Actinomycetota bacterium, assembly GCA_013695385.1. Taxonomy (GTDB): domain Bacteria; phylum Actinomycetota; class Thermoleophilia; order Gaiellales; family Gaiellaceae; genus JACDAN01. The sequence goes on from JACDAN010000286.1 coordinate 18,976, forward strand.
CGCTCCCGCGTTCGAGTCATCTACGACCTGTACGACCCGTACCTGGTCGAGAATCTTGGCTTCTTCGCCGAATGGGAGGGCTCCCGCCCCTACCAGGAGGTCGAGTACCGGGCGAACGCGCTGCTCCAAGAGATCGCGATCGCGACGGGGGACGCGTTCGTCTGCGCTAGCGAGCGCCAACGGGATTTCTGGCTGGGCATGCTGGGCGCTCTCGGGCGAATCGACTCTGATTCGTACAGGCGTGACGCGACGTTGCGCGAGCTCGTCGACGTCGTGCCGTTCGGCCTCTCTGCGGAGCCGCCCCGGAAGACGCGATCCGTCCTCAAGGGGATCGTTCCCGGGATCGGCGCCGAGGACCGCGTGCTCCTCTGGGGTGGCGGTATCTGGAACTGGTTCGACCCCCTGACCCTCATTCGCGCCGTCACCCGGCTCGCCGAGCGGCGTGACGACGTCAAGCTCTATTTTCTCGGCGTCCGTCATCCGAGCCCCGAGACGCCGGAGATGGCGATGGTGGATCGGGCGGTGGAGCTCGCGAGAGAGCTAAACGTGCTCGACCGGGCCGTCTTCTTCAACTTCGGCTGGGTGCCCTACGCGGAAAGGGCGGACTACCTCCTAGAGGCCGACCTCGGCGTCTCGGCCCATTTCGACAGCGTCGAGACGCGGTATGCCTTCCGCACACGGGTGCTCGACTACCTCTGGGCCGAGCTGCCTATCGTCACCAGCACCGGGGACGTGCTCGCCGAACTCGTCGCTGAGCGAAACCTTGGCCGGTCGGTCGGGATCGGAAACGTCGACGGCTGGGTGGCCGCGATTGAGGAGCTCCTGGACGACTCCGCCGAGTACGAACGGGTGCGTGAGCGCGTGAGGCAGACGAGCGCCGGGTATACCTGGCCCGCGGTCACCGAACCTCTCCACCGACTCGTGGCCCAGTCGGGAGAGCGGGTACGCGCGGGCCGAAGTGTCGGTCTCATGGTGTTGCGTTACCTCGGGCTCGCGACGCGCAGCGTCGCACTCCGGCACGGTGTCCGGGGCGTCCTGCGACAAGCGTTACGCGTCGTATTTCGACCGAGGGTTCCCTAGTCGCGGTCTGCGATCAGTACGAGCTCTTCGGCTTTCCGTGGGCGGAGGGAGCTGAGCAGATCGACGAGCCGCGCATGGAGCACGCTTTTGCGCGGAGGTATGAATTCCATTGGTTTCTCCCCCAGCTCGATCGCCGTGCTCGCCGGATAGACGAGCGTCGCCGTGCGGGACGATCGAAAACGGAGGCCGCTGAAACCGACCGACTGCACGAGCAAAGAGAGCGAGCCCCGAGTGAACAACACGAGATGACGCGGTGGATCGAGATGAAGCCAGTTGCGGCCGAAGCGGCTGTGCCCAGACGAGCCGAGATTCGGCGTCGCAAGCCAAAGACGTCCGCCAGGTTGCAGCAACTCCCTACAGGTGAGAAGCGTCTCGGCCGGATGATGAAGGTGCTCGGCGACGTGGTTCAAAATCACCGCGTGGAAGGAACCCGGCTCGAAAGTGGTCCGGTCAAGGGTGCCTTCGATGACCGAGAGCCCGGCGTCGCGGGCGGAGGCGACGGCGACCGGGTCGGGATCGATTCCCTGCGCGTCCCAGCCTGCAGCACGCAGCTGCCGAAGGATTCTGCCGTCACCGCAGCCCACGTCGAGACACCGCGCTCCCGGTGGGAGCGCTAGATCGCGGACGATCCCTTTCGCCGCCGGAGTGCCTCCAGGGAGGAGTCGGTCGAGGAGTCCCCGGATCCCACCAGACGTTGGCGCTTCTTCGTGGGTGTAGTAAGAGCTGTACGCGAGACCGACCGTCGCCTGCGTAGGTCGAGGGTCGAGGAACAGGGCGCCGCAATGGTCGCATGCATACAGGTTCCACTTGCCAGGTGCGGAAAAAAAGACTCGGTCCGCGAGTTCCGCGTACCGAAGAGTTCGTCCGTGATAGCCGCAAGCCGGGCAGACTCCGACACGCTCGAGGCCGTCCTTGGGCCACTCGAGCGCCACGACCGCCGTCAGGAGGAAGCGGAGGAAGCGACTGTGCCCGCCGCGGAGAGCCGCGCGAGATCGGCGTCCACCATCATCTCGACGAGCTCTCGGAAGGTGTGCTTCGGCTCCCACCCGAGGTCTCGCTTCGCCTTCGACGCATCGCCGACGAGCTGGTCGACCTCGGCCGGGCGCATGAACGCCGGATCGGTCTTGATGAACCGGCCCGCTTCGAGCCCGACGTGACCGAACGCGATCTCGGCGAACTCACGAACGGAGTGCGTCTCGCCAGTCGCGACGACGTAGTCGCCGGGCTCCGGCTGCTGGAGCATTCGCCACATCGCGTCCACGTAGTCGCCGGCGAAGCCCCAGTCACGCTCCGCGTCGACGTTGCCGAGCCGGAGCTCGTCCGCAAGGCCCAGCTTGATGCGCGCGGCGCCGTCGCTGATCTTTCGCGTCACGAACTCGAGCCCGCGCCGAGGGCTCTCGTGGTTGAAGAGGATCCCGGACGTCGCGAAGAGACCGTACGACTCGCGATAGTTCACCGTGATGTAGTGGCCGTAGACCTTCGCTACGCCGTAGGGCGAGCGCGGATAGAAAGGTGTCTCCTCGCCCTGCGGAACCTCGCGCACCTTGCCGTACATCTCCGAGGACGACGCCTGGTAGAAGCGGATGCCCGGATCGACGGTTCGGACTGCCTCGAGCATCCTCGTCACGCCGACGGCGGTGAACTCCGCCGTGAGGACCGGTTGGTTCCACGACGTCGGGACGAAGCTCTGCGCGGCCAGGTTGTAGACCTCCGTCGGCTCCGCCGTGCGAAGGGCGGAGACGAGCGAATGCGGATCGAGCAGATCGCCCTGGGTGAGGGTGATCCGGTCGGTCAGGTGCCCGATTCGCTCGACGTTCTCGGTCGACGCACGGCGCGTCATCCCGAACACCTCGTAGCCTTTCTCGAGCAGGAGCTCGGCCAGATACGAGCCGTCCTGTCCCGTGATGCCTGTGATCAGCGCCCTGCGACCCGCCACCGCGAGCCAGCCTATATGAGGGTTGGAATAGCTTCCGACGCCGGTTAATGGCCTGCCCTGTGCTCTTCGATGACGTCGGCAAGGATCTCGTCCAAGGACATCGACGGCCCCCAGCCGATCCGCTCGCGGATCCTCGTGGTGTCCGGAATCCGCCGCTGCATGTCCTCGAACCCTTCCTCGTAGGCCTCGTCGTAGGGCACGAACTTGATCTCGGACGGAGACGCCGTCGCTTCCTTCACGCGGCTCGCCAGTTCAAGGATCGTGACCTCGTCTTCCGAGCCGATGTTGAAGACCTCACCGTAGACGTCGTCGCGCTCCATCAAGTCAGCCATCCCGCGCACCACGTCCGAGACATGGCAGAAGCACCGCTGCTGGCTCCCGTCTCCGTAGACGGTGATCGGGCGGCCCGCGAGCGCCTGGGCGACGAAGTTCGGGATCACCATCCCGTAGCGGCCGGTCTGCCGCGGCCCCACCGTGTTGAAGAGACGCCCGATCACCGTCGGCAACTGTCGCTCCTTCCAGTGCGCGATCGCCAGAAATTCGTCCAACGCCTTCGAGCAGGCGTATGACCATCGCCCCTTGAGCGTCGACCCCAGGGTCAGGTCTCCGTCCTCCCGGTAGGGCAGGTCGGTGCCTTTTCCATATACCTCGCTCGTCGAGGCGAGGAAGACAGGCCTCTTCTTCTTGCCGGCCTGGGCGAGGACGACCTCGGTGGTGCGGATGTTTGTCTCGATCGTCCGGACCGGGCTCTCGACGATCAGCCTGACGCCGACGGCCGCCGCGAGGTGGAAGACGGCGTCAGCCCCGTCGACGAGCTCTGCGACGACCGGCGCGTTTTCCGCCGAGTCGATCGTGTACGCGAACCCCTCGTTGTCCCTAAGGTGACGGAGGTTGTCGATCGAGCCGGTGGTCAGGTCGTCCAACACGTGGACTTGGTGGCCGCGCTGGAGCAGCTCGTCGCTCAGGTGGGAGCCGATGAACCCGGCTCCGCCGGTAATGAGGTACCTCACTCCGCGGTCAAGTGCCCGATTCGCTCGACGTTCTCCGTCGACGCACGGCGCGTCATCCCGAACACCTCGTAGCCTTTCTCGAGCAGGAGCTCGGCCAGATACGAGCCGTCCTGCCCCGTGATGCCTGTGATCAGCGCCCTGCGACCCGCCACCGCGAGCCAGCCTATATGACGGTCGGAATCAGTCTGTTGACGCTAGTTCCGGGCGTGATCGGAGGCTCCGAAACCTATGCGCGGGAGCTAGTCCGGGCCCTCGGCCGGGTCGGCGAGCTCGAGTACGACGTGCTGAAGCCGTCGATCGCGGACGACGTTCCGGGCCGGCGAATCTCCGGGTATCGCGATAGCCGTACGAGCCGCGGCAGAGTCTTCGCGATGACCCTGGCGGCGGTGGCGCCGCGTGGTCTGCGAAAGGAGATGCGCCTCGGCGAGCTCGACGCGATCCATTTTCCATTGACGGTAATGCTCCCCCGTGTCGAGCATCCACCTGCGGCGGTCAGCCTTCTCGACATCCAGCACGTCTTCTTCCCGGAGTTCTTCTCGCGCGCCGAGCTTCTCTACCGGCGATTCGCCTATGGGTCGTCGCTCAGGAGGGCGCGCACGGTGATCGCGATCAGCAGGCACGTCAAGGAGACGCTCGTCGAGCGGATGGGGATCGAGCCCGCGCGCATCGAGGTCATCCACCTCGGTCTCGACCACGAGCTCTTCCGGCCCGGCGACGAGGCACGCGAGCCCTTCCTGCTCTATCCGGCGAATCCGTGGCCGCACAAGAACCATGCACGGCTCTTCGAGGCGCTCGGCCGGCTTCGCCGCGAGCGACGGGAGCTGCGACTCGTGCTGACCGGCACCGGCCTAGAGCAGCTCTCGCCGCCCGAGGGCGTGGAGATCCGCGGCCGGGTGCCCGTCGACGAGCTCGCGTCGCTCTACCGGCGGGCTTCCGCGCTCGTCTTCCCGAGCCTCTACGAGGGGTTCGGGCAGCCGCCGCTCGAGGCCATGGCCTCGGGCTGCCCCGTCGCCTGCTCGACCGCCGGCTCCCTGCCGGAGGTGTGCGGCGACGCCGCCAGGTATTTCGACCCGACGTCGATCGACGAGATGGTCGAGGCGGTCCTCACCACCCTCGACGACCCTGCCCTGCTCGTCGAGCGCGGGCTTCGGCGAGCAGCACTCTTCACGTGGGATGCCTGCGCCCGTTCACACGAACGCGTCTACCGCGCGCTGGCGGCCTGAGCCCTCAAAAGGTCGCCGTCGGCCTCGACCATGAGGGTGACGAGCTCGCGGAAACCCAGCTGCGGCTCCCAGCCGAGGAGCTCCCGCGCCTTCGTGGGATCGCCGACGAGCGCGCGCGTATCGGTCGGCCCACGCGTGAACGCCTCGTCGAACTTCACGTAGTCCCGCCAGTCGAGCCCGACTTCCTCGAACGCGGCGGCGACGAACTCCTCGACCGTGTGCGCCTCCCCCGTGGCGACCACGAAGTCGTCCGGCTCTCCCCGCGAGGCCATCAGACGCAACGCGCCGACGAAGTCGCCCGCGAAGCCCCAGTCGCGCTGGGCCGACAGGTCGCCGAGACGAAGCTCTCGTTCGAGGCCGAGACTGATCGCAGCCGCTCCGTGGGTGACCTTTCGCGTGAGGAACTGGAGGGGACGCCTCGGTGACTCGTGATTGAAGAGAATCGCGGACGAGGCGTGGAGCCCGTACTGCCGGCGGAAGGCCCCGGTTAGAAAGTGCGCGAAGGCCTTGCCCGCCCCGTACGGCGTCAACGGCGCGACAGGGGTCCGCTCGGTCTGCGGAACCTCGCCCGGCTCTCCGAAGATCTCGGCCGAGGCGGCGTTGACGAACCGCGTTTCCGGCACCTCCTCCCGGATCCCTTCCAGCAGCGCCGACACAGCCGAGACGGTGGCGGTCGACGTGCCGACCGGGTTCTCCCAGGAAAGGGGCACGAACGACGCCGAAGCCAGGTGGTAGACCTCGTCGGGCCGGATCTCGCGCAGCGCTCGCTGGACGTCCCCGGCGTCTTCCAGCGCGATCCCGACGAACTCGATGCGGTCCTTGATCGGGGCTAAGGCTCCGTACTGCTCAGGAGAACCGAGCACCGTGCCGAAAACCTCATAGCCATGCCCGAGGAGCTGTTCCGCGAGGTAGGACCCGTCCTGCCCGCCGATGCCGGTCACGAGCGCGCGCGCCATCGCGCGCAGACCTTACCCGTGCCCGCGCCGTCGTCGGCGCGGGGAACATGGGCCGGCACCACGCGCGAACTACGACGAGTTCGTTCAGGCCGACCGAAGTTGCCGTGGAAAAGACACACAGTGTCGCGCCGAGCCGCCCCCGAGCTCGGGGCTGCCGTGGATCGCGAAGACCTCGACGTCGTGGCCCGCTCGACGTCTGTATCGGCCGTTTACAAGGCTTTCTTGACCAGTTGCCAGTACCGGGCCACGATCGGGTTCGCTGCGCGCATCGGGACGGGCACGGGAATCATGCCGGGTGCGACCAGCCCTCCTTCAGCGACAGCGCCAGCATCCCGGCTTCGGCCGAGACGAGCACCGGAGCCAGCAGCAGCAGTAGTCGCGGGGAGAACGACGAGAGGACGAAGACGAGGCGGTTTCGCTCCAGGAGGTAGTGCTTGCGCGGATTCCGGCCGAACTCGTACTCGTGGTAGACGTCGGCGGCGGGGTTGACCACGACCCGAAGTCCGTGGAGCCGGGCGCGCCAGCCGAGCTCGAGATCCTCTTGGTACATGAAGAGCTTCTCAGTGAAGCCGCCCAGGAGCTCGAACGTCTCGCGGCGGATCGCCATCGCCGCGCCGCTCGGGTAGGGAACGTCTTGGAGCGCGGACACGCTGTCGGCCGGCTCGCCGTACCCCCGGCCCAGGCGATCCCCGTCAAGTGGACGATGTTCCCGGCGGAATTGAGCGTCTCGGGTCGATCGAGAAGGCGCAGCCGGGCCGTCACGATCCCGATCTCCGGGTCATCGAGGGGGCGCACGAGCCCCTCGATGCCGCCGGGCGCCACGACCGTGTCCGGGTTGAGGAAGACGAGGACGTCGCCGGCCGCCTGCTGCACGCCCCGGTTGTTTCCACCGGCAAAGCCGAGGTTCTTCCCCGGGGAGAGGACGGTGACGAGATCGCGCGCCCTGGCGGCCGCGATCTCCGGGCCGGAATCGGAGCCGTTGTCGACGACGATCACCTCGCCGACGTCGTTCTCGGGCGTCTCGAGGGAGTCGAGGAGACGCCCGAGCGCCTCGCCCGACTCGAACGCAACGACGACGACGCTGGTCGTCGTCGCTAGTACGCCCCTCGCCCCGCGAGCACCGCCGGGATCGTCCGCAGGAGAATCGAGATGTCGAGCCAGATCGACCAGTTCTCGAGGTAGTAGAAATCGAGCCGGACGAGATCGTCGAAGCCGAGGTCGGAGCGCCCGGCTATCTGCCACAGGCCCGTCATTCCCGGAAGCACCAGGTACCGCTTTCGGTGCCAGTCCTCCAGCAGTTTGTAGTCGCGAATCGGGAGAGGACGTGGCCCGACGAGGCTCATCTCCCCCCGCAGGACGTTCAGCACCTGGGGGGCCTCGTCGAGCGAGAACCGCCGGAGCAAGGCGCCGACCGGGGTGACCCGCGGGTCGCGGCGGAGCTTGAACAACGGCCCGGGGGCTTCATTCGCCGTCTCGAACTCGCCCTGCCGGGCGGCGGCGTCGGCGGTCATCGTACGGAACTTGAACATCAAGAACTCGCGCTCGCTCAGGCCGATCCGGCGGTCGCGGTAGAAAACCGGCCCGGACGAGGTGAGCTTGATCGCTGCAGCGATCGCGAGCCAGAACGGGAGACCGAGCGAGACGACGAGGACGCTGACGAGGACGTCGAACGTGCGCTTGACGGCCCAGTCGGTGCCCACGAATGCGGGCGGTCGAAGCTCGAAGAGCGGGACGCCCTGACCCGGGATGTAGTCGGCGCGCTGGGTCAGCAGTTCGGTCGTCGTCGGTGCTACGCGCACCCGAACACCCCGCCGGTGCGCGTGGTCGACCATCTCGAGGAGCTCCCGGTCGTCGAAGTCCATCTCCGCGACGATCAGCTCGTCGACGTCGTGCTCGGACATCACCCGGGGCAGCTCGGCCAGCCTTCCGAGGAAGGCCAGCGGCATCCCGTCGCCCGACGGTCCGACCGCACCGACGAACTCGTACCGGATCCCACTGCGCCCCTCCCCCAATACGCGCCGGAGGTGCGACACGCGCTCGCGATCTCCGACGAGCACCGCCCGCCGCCTCACGCCGGCAAGCCGGAGCAGATCGCCCGTCACGATGTCGTAGCTCGTCCGCAGGAGCCCGATGAAGAACGCGGTGATCACGATCGCGGTCGGCGCGAGGCCGTAGGTTCCGAAGTCTCGGTTCGTCCCGATCCCGTAGACCACTCCGACGAGGCCGACGAGCACCAGCGAGCCGAGAATCCGCCCGCCTCCGCCGCGCCGCTCCCGTTCTGCGTAGAGACCCGCGCGCCAGAAGACGAGCAGCATGACGAGCGCGAGGAACGGCAGCCACGTGGTCTCGGCGTTCCACAGGATTCCCCACAGGACCTCGTGGCGGTAGTAGAGCGACCGCAGCACGAAGGCGGCGTAGAGCCCGAGGGTCAGCCCGCAGAGGTCGAGCATGATCAGCGACCCGATGCTGATCGTCCGTCGGAGGAGGGCCGTCAGCGGGCTACCGAGCACGTAGGGCCGCCCCGACCGGATGTCCCCGAGCGCGGGTGGCGCAGCCCCTTCGCC
>JACDAN010000290.1 GCA_013695385.1 Actinomycetota bacterium
GTCCGTCACCTCGAGGGTTTCGCCGGCCAGTGTTCGCCGGAGATACACGCTGAGGTTCTGACGAAGCTCCCGAATGCCGACACGCGACCGATTACTCATGTAGCACAACGTAGCACATGATCAGGAGCCGCGGCCGATCCATTCCTCGCCGCCCTCATATTGCTCCTTCTTCCAGAGCGGGACGCGCTCCTTCAGCTCGTCGATGACGTCTCGGCACGCTGCGAGCGCCTCCTGCCTGTGCGGCGCCGACACCGCGATCGCGACGCTGACCTCGCCGACCTCGCAGCGGCCGACGCGGTGCGTCACCGCGACGGCGCAGAGCTCGTAGCGCGACTTCACGCCCTCGGCGATCTCAGCCATCATCTTCTCCGCCATTCCTTCGTAGGCCTCGTACTCGAGCGCGATCACCTGCCGGCCGCGCGACTGGCGCCGCACCGTCCCCTGAAAGGTCGCGATCGCGCCGGCGCGATCGTCCTCGACCTCGGCGATCACCGCGGCGAGATCGAGCGGCCCCTCCACCAGCCGCAGGGAACCGCCGGACACCGGCGGGATCAACGCCACCTCGTCGCCCTCCTCGAGCTCGCGTGACGCCTCCGCGTACTCCCTGTTCACGGCGTAGAGCAGCCCTGCCGGCTCCTCCTCGAGCCCGAGCGAGCCCCAGACGTCACCGACCGTCGAGCCGGCGATCTCGACCTGGCGCTCGCTCCACCCGGCCCGCTCGCGCAGCCCTGCAAACAACTTAACGGTAACATTCATCGAGCTAGACTAAGTCTAGTCCATTATGGACACGTATAACATTCACGAGGCGAAGACCCACCTGTCCAAGCTGATCGAGCGGGTCTTGGCGGGCGAGGAGATCGTCATCGGCAGATCCGGGAAGCCGGTGGCCAAGCTCGTGCCGTACGTCGAGAAAAAGAAACCGCGGAGGGCCGGGACGCTCAAGGGCAAGATCTGGCTGGCGCCGGACTGGGACTCGGACGAGACGAACGAGGAGATAGCTCGGCTGTTCTACGGCGAGGACGACGGCTGAGGCTCCTGCTCGATAGCCACGCGCTCCTGTGGGTTCTTCGCGATGACCGACGCCTCAACCGCGACGCGCGCGCAGCGATCGAGGAACCCGACAACCACGTGGCCATCAGCGCCGTGTCGATCTGGGAGATCGAGATCAAACTGGCGTCCGGAAAGCTCAAGATCGAGGTCGAGCTTCTCGACGAGGTCATTCGGGTCGGGTACTCGCTGCTCGCAATCGTGCCCCAGCACGGCATCGCCGCCGCGCGGCTCCCTTTGCACCATCGCGATCCGTTCGACCGGATGCTGATCGCCCAGGCCCAGCTCGAGGGACTGACGATCGTCACGCGCGATCCTCGCTTCGCGCCGTATTCGGTCGCGACGATGCCCGCGTAGGATCTCGGTCGTGGCCACGACCGAGGATCGCCGGGAGACCGACTCCGGCATCGAGATCAAGCCGGTCTACACCGAGGAAGATGCGGCGGGGCTAGAGCTCGAGGCCCCCGGCGAGTACCCGTTCACGCGCGGCCCGCACCCGGACATGTACCGCGGCCGGCCGTGGACGATCCGCCAGTACGCGGGGTTCGCGTCGGCCGAGGAGACGAACGAGCGCTTCCGCTACCTGCTGGAGCGCGGGCAGACGGGACTGTCGGTCGCCTTCGACCTCCCGACGCAGCTCGGCTACGACTCCGATGACCCCAGGGCGGCCGGTGAGGTCGGGCGAACCGGCGTCGCGATCGACTCGATCGCGGACATGGAGCTGCTCTTCGACCGGATCCCCCTGGCCGAGGCGTCGACCTCGATGACGATCAACGCCCCGGCCGCGCTGCTCATGCTGCTCTACGAGCTCGTCGCCGAGCAGCAGGGCGTCTCCGGCGACAGATTGCGCGGCACCGTCCAGAACGACGTGCTCAAGGAGTACTGCGCCCGCGGCAACTACATCTTCCCTCCGCGACCGTCGATGCGGATCACGACCGATCTCTTCGCCTACTGCGCGGAGCAACTCCCCAGTTTCAACACGATCTCGATCTCCGGGTACCACATCCGCGAGTCGGGATCGACAGCCGTTCAGGAGCTGGCCTTCACGCTCGCAAACGGGATCGCCTACTGCCAGGCGGCCGTCGACGCCGGGCTCTCGCCGGATGACTTCGGCCAGCGGCTCTCGTTCTTCTTCAACGCGCACAACCACTTCTTCCAGGAGGTCGCAAAGTTCCGCGCCGCACGGCGCATCTGGGCCCGGATCATGCGGGACCGCTTCGGCGCGACCAACCCGAAGGCGATGGCGCTTCGGTTCCATGCTCAGACGGGCGGCTCGACCCTGACGGCGCAGCAGCCTGAGAACAACGTGGTGCGCGTGGCGATTCAGGCGCTCTCGGCGGTCTGCGGCGGAGCGCAGTCGATCCACACGAACGCCTTCGACGAGGCGTTGGCGCTGCCGACCGAGCACTCGGCGAAGATCGCCCTGCGGACGCAACAGATCCTCGCCCACGAGGCGGGCGGGACTGATACGGCCGACCCCTTCGGCGGCTCCTACTTCATCGAGGCGCTGACGAGCGAGCTCGAGCAGCAGGCCTGGGAGCTGATCGAGCGGGTCGATGAGGCCGGCGGCGCCGTCTCGGCGATCGAGCAGGGATTCGTCCAGCGGGAAATCGAGAACGCCGCCTTTCAGTACACGCGGGACGTCGAGGCGGGCGACCGCGTCGTCGTCGGGGTCAACCGTTACCAGGAGGATGAGGCACAGCCGATCGAGCTCCACCGCATCGATCCGGAGGGCGAGCGCCGCCAACTCGAGCGAACCGCGCGGGTCAGGGCAGAACGGAACGCGGAGGACGCCGGCCGAGCGCTCGAGGAGGTTCGCAAGGTCGCGCTCTCCGAGGAGAACCTGCTCCCGTCCATGCGCCATGCGCTTGCAACGCGCTGCACCGTCGGCGAGATCTGCGAAGTCCTCCGCGAGGAGTTCGGCATGTACGACGCGCAGCGCGCGTAGCCGCTTCGCGGAAAGTCTTCCGACTTTCCGCGACCTTCTGAAAGCCGGGCGCCGCTTCGCGGCGCGCGGCACGCTCGCCGACCGCGGAAAGAGGGCGGAGCTCGACTACATTCGAGCGGAGCGGGCAGAGCCCGCTCCGCCGCGGGCGCCTATGAGCCTTCTCTCTCGGGAGGGTCCTCTCGTCTTTCCTTCGACTTCTGCACGTACGAGATCAGGTCATGGAGAGGCTTCGTTCCCGAGCCGACCGCCAGTCCGCTGATCACGATGTCGACCTCCTCCGAACGCCGGCGAAGCCGATCGCGCGCAGCAGGAGGACTCCGAGGGCTCCGCAGGCGGCCATCCCGATGAACCAGGCGAGAGCCCAGGTGATGGCGGCCGTGTTTCGGCGGATCCGGTCGATGACCCGCTGTGTACAAAGACATCCGGCCCGACGGCCGGCTCGGCCGCTCCTGCGGAAGGCTTTCGTGGGGTCTTTCGCTCCTCTCATCCTCTGCCTCCCGGGCCTGGACTCGGATGTGGCAGCGTGAACGAGACGCATGAGGGGCACGGCAAACCTCCTTCTTGCGTTGTCCGGCGAGTCTACGACGGGTACTCGAGGTTGACAACCGCTCCCTCTACGCTTCGGCCGTGCGGATCCTCCTCGTCTCGCAGATGTACCCGGGGCCCAAGGACCCGGACCTGGGCGCTTTCGTCCAGAGCCTCGAGCGGGAGCTCGAGCGTCGAGGCCACGAGCTCGAGCGCGCGGTCGTCGCCGCGCGGGGGGGCGGCAAGGCCCGGTATGCGCGGCTGGGGCGCGATGCGTTCACGACGGCCCGGCGATTCCGCCCCGAGGTCGTCTACGCGCACTTCCTCGTGCCGGCGGGCCTCCTGGCCGGACTCACCTCGCGTGCGCCGCTCGTCGTCACCGCCCACGGACAGGACGTACGTAACGTCGGCGCGTACCCCGGAGTGAAAGCGGCCACCCGCTGGGTCGCGCGACGGGCGGCGTGCATCGTCGCCGTCTCGAACTATCTCCGCGTCGAGCTCGAGACAAAGGTGCCGGAGGCCCGCGGGAAGGTGGAGGTCGTCAGCTGCGGGGTCGACCTCGACCTGTTCCCCCTCGCCCCGGCGCCCGCTGATCCGACGTCGTTTCTCTGCATCGGGTCATTGATCGAGCGAAAGAACGTGGTGCGCCTCGCCGATGCCTTTGCGCGGGTGGGCTCGGGCACGCTGACGTTCGTCGGTGATGGGCCTTTGCGGCCGGCACTGGAGGAGCGCCCCGGGGTGTTGCTCGTGGGGCGGCTCGCACACGGGGAGATCCCGGGCCGCCTGGCCGCTTCGCACGTGCTCTGTCAGCCGAGCCTCGTCGAGCCCTTCGGGTTGGCGTTGCTCGAGGCCATGGCCGTTGGCCGGTCGGTGGTGGCGACGAGGATCGGAGGCCCGCCAGAGTTCGTCCCGGCCGAGGCCGGCACGCTCATAGACCCGACCGACGTGGACGACATCGCGCGCGGCTTGCGGGTTGCGTCCTCGCTCCCTTGCCCGAATGAGGCCGCTCGCTCGGCCGCGGCCGCCCACGACCTCAGGCGGCAGGCTGATCGGGTGGAGGAGATCCTGGAGCGAGCCGCAAGAGGTCGGCGAGCCGACGCTCCACCAGCGGCCTGACGGTCTCCTCGAGGCCGGCCGCGCGCGCGAGTTCGAGCGCCTGCTCGTAGCTCGGACGGACTTTCTCCGGGGCGACCCCCTGCTTCAGTCGGTTGTCGCCCGTCACGAGCAGTTTGTGGATCTGCTCACGAGCGTCAATATCCTTCACAACTGAGAGACTAACTTGTTAAAATCAGTCCCAAATCTTCATGGAAGCTGCCCAAGCCTTCGCGCAAACCCAAACCATCCGAGTCCTGATTGCGGACGACGAGCCACCGTTCGTCAACATGGTCCAGGCGATGCTTGCCGCGGAGGCGGACATCGACATCGTCGGGACGGCACGGGACGGCCGTGCGGCCGTCGCTCTCTTCGGGGAGCTGGATCCAGACGTCATCGTCCTCGACGTGAGCATGCCGGTGATGGACGGAATCGAGGCCACGGGCATGATCCGGGAGCGCGATCCTCATGCCTGCATCCTCATTCTCACCGGCGGCACAATGCCGGGCGACGTGGACAGAGCTCGAAAGGCCGGCGCAGCCGCGTACGTCACGAAGGATCGAATCGCCACCGAGCTCATCGCCGAGATCCGGAATCTGGGCTCTCGATAGACACTGGTATCCTCGGCGCCCGTGCTGCTCGTGGCGTTCACCCAGGTCGGCCTCGTCTTCTTCCACTTCATCGTCTCGATCGCGCTGATCGTGCTCGTGCTGCTGCACTCCGGCCGGGAAGCGGGACTGGGCGGGATGGGGTTCGTGCCCACCTCTCAGGGTGGAACGCACATCGTCGAGCGGAACCTGACGCGCGTCACGATCGTCGTCGCGACAGTCTTCACGATCAACACGGTCCTGCTCTTCCGCATCCTCGAATAGCGAAATCACTCCGGCTACACTGCGGCCGCGCGCTGGTGGCGGAATTGGTAGACGCGCAAGGTTGAGGGCCTTGTGGGCTTTGCGGCCCGTGGAGGTTCAAGTCCTCTCCAGCGCATAAGGCCCCGCCGGGGCCTTTTCTCTCTCTTGACGCCGTCCGGGAGTCTCGCTACCGTGATCGAACGCATGTTCGCACAAGGAGGCCAGACTGTGACCGACCGGCAGCGCGCGATCGTCGAGTTCCTGCACGAGTACGCGGAGCAGCACGGCTACCCCCCGACGGTTCGCGAGATCGGCGAAGCGGTCGGGTTGCGGTCGCCCTCCACCGTTCACGCCCACCTCGCCCAGCTCGAGCGGGCCGGTGTCTTGCGTCGCGATCCGACGAAGCCTCGAGCGATCGAGCTGATGGATCGCCAACGCGAGGCGGCGGTTGCGGAGCCAGGGGTCCGACGTCTCCCGCTTCTGGGTCAGATCGCAGCCGGCGGGCCTCTGCTCGCCGAGGAGAACGTCGAGGAGCACCTCGCCGTGCCCGACACGCTGTCGCGGGGCGGGGAGGAGTTCCTCCTACGCGTGAAAGGTGACTCGATGATCGACGCGGGGATTCTCGACGGCGACATCGTCGTGGTCGAGCGCCGGCAGGACGCCCGCGACGGAGAGATCGTCGTGGCGCTCGCGGGTGACGACGAGTGGGCCGACGAGGCGACCGTCAAGCGCTTCTTCCGTGAGGACGGACGCATAAGGCTTCAACCGGAGAATGACGCGCTCGAGCCGATCTACGCGGCGCACGTACAGATCCTTGGGCGAGTCGTGGGGGTGTTCCGGCGGCTGTGACGGCCTCGGTTGCCCCGCTCAACCGGACGCTCGAACAGGAGCTCGTCGCGCTCGCGCGCGGCGCGAGCCTCGAGTGCCTCGTCTGCGGCGAGTTCGTCCTGATTCGGGGCGGCGAGGTGGAGTGCCCTCAGTGCGGGCTGAGTCTGCGAGGGGAATCCGTCGCGAAAGTCGGGCTACAATCGGACTTGCAGGCTGGATGATCGCGGGCCGGCGGAGGCCGGTCCGAGGAAAGTCCGGACACCGAAGGGCAGGACGCTGGGGAAAACCCAGGCGGCGAAAGCCGACGGAAAGTGGCACAGAAAGGAGACCGCCAACAGCGAAAGACTCTCCGGAGACGCTAGTTGGTAAGGGTGAAAAGGTGGGGTAAGAGCCCACCAGCGCCGCGGTGACGTGGCGGCTAGCCAAACCCCGTCCGGTGCAAGGCGAAGCAGGCTCCGTCGAGGCGGCCCGCCGAGGAGCCGGGTGCGCCGCTCGAGCCGTCGGGAGACCGACGGCCTAGAGAGATGGTCATCCACGACAGAATACGTCTTACAGGTCTGCTACGGAAAAAGCCCTGGTAACGGGGCTTTTTCTATGCCTATCGTTTCGCCGGCGACTCGTCAAGCTCGCTCCGCGACGGGCCAGACGGCGGTTTCATGGAACCGCTCGGCGCGGTCGCCCAGCGTGACTCTTGGTCGGCCCGGCTACGAGCCGCTCAGCATCACGAACGCTAACACAGGGGGAGCCCCACTGTTCTCGGGCTGCGCGCCGCGACATGGCGGCGGGAACCGAACCCTCGCATGATTCCTCACGCCACCTCGGCGCCGAAGGTCAGCGGCTCTGGAGCTCAAAGCGAACAGCTCCCGCTCGATCGCTATTTCACCCACAGCTGGTCGAGCAGCGTTCCCCAGAGAGCGTGGCTCTGGTAATTGCCGACGCGCTCAGAAACGAGGGCAATGTCGCGCGGGCTGCCCCACGGCAGCGCCACCGCTTGGTCGACGATTGCCCGGTCGACTTCGGCCCAGAGCTGGTTGGCTCGGACGGGGTCGGACGCCTGGAGTGCGACAGCCTTCTTCATCTTCGCGTCGAGCCGTGGGTTGCAGTACTCGGAAAGGTTCATATTTACGGGGCTCTTCGGGACGAAGGATGCGCACGTGAAGAGCGGCTGGAAGAAGTTGGAGGCGGCGAGGGTGTCCGCAAACCAGCCCGCCGACCCGATCTGCGCCCGGTTCCGCGAGTCCCCGACGTACGCCAAAACCTCAGGGAAGCCGAGAGCGCGCAGCGAGCTCCGGTAACCGAGCTGTCGGAGCAGCGAGACGAAGTAACGCGCGGCATTCAGCGCGACGAAATCCTTGCCGCCGACGACCTCGACGCGCGACCCGGCCGTTCCGGATGCTGCGACGAGCGCCCGTGCCTTGGCCAGATCGGGGGCTGTCCACGTACCCGCCGGGTTCGGCTTTCGCGTGTACGGGCAATACGGCCGGTACCCGGGGAAGCTCGGCGGGAGGATTTGGCACGTCGGCCGCGCGAGGCCGCCGGTGAGCTCGGCCAG
>JACDAN010000012.1 GCA_013695385.1 Actinomycetota bacterium
GATCAGGACCCCCTCGATCCCTCGCCGCTCGACTGCGTGCCAGTCGCGCACCAGCTGCCCGACGCGCGGAACGAGCTGCAGGAATCGGTCGAGCTCGTCCTTGACCTCGACCAGGAAGTCCGGGTCGGCGAGCTTGCCTTCGTAGAAGAGGAGCACCGGGATCGGGAAGTACGCCGCCCGGTACCAGCTGAAGAAGAGCGAGGTGGCGAACGGGTTCCCGAACAACGGGTACAGATCCTGGTAGTGCGAGAGCCACGTCTCGAAATACCGGAGGTAGAAGTCGTTCGAGAACTCGGCCCGCTCGGCGTACGGCCTCCCAGAGAGGTCGGTGACGACCAGATCCGTGATGAAGGAGTTGCAGATCCCGATGAAGTCGGACCCGGGCGAGAAGAGGGGATCGAGAAATGCCCCTGCGTCTCCGGTGAGGCACCAGCGCTCCGGTGAGAAAATGCGCGTCGTTCCGTGGGAGTAGTGCCGCACCTTGAGGAAGTCCTCGATCTGGTCACGACGTCCCTCGAGGGCACCTGCGAGCTGCGGCTCGTGCTCGCGGAGCCACTCGAACGTCGAGTCAAACGTCTCGAAGCGCTCGTAGGGGTGGAGGCTCGGATCGGCGACGATGCCGATGGAGATCGAACCTGACGACAGGGGGATGAGCCACACCCAGTAGCCCGAGTCCATCAGGTGGTTCGTGCTCAGCCAGCGAAGCCGAGGCTCCGACATGCGGCCGAGCCACTCCGGGTCGTCCGAGAAGTCCTCGATGTCGAGCCCTCCGGCCAGCCGGAACCACGCCGAGTTGATGTCGTGCGGGGTCTCCTTTTCGAGCCCCAGCTTCCGGCGCAGGAGCGACGCGCGGCCCGTCGCACCGATCACCCAGCGCGCCTCGACCGTGGAGGTTTCACCTTCCCGCGACACCGTGACGGTGTGCGTCTCGTCGCCGAACTCGACGTCCTGGACGGTGCAGCCGTCACGCAGATCCACACCTGCCTCGAGAGCACGTGCTGCGAGCTCGTTCTCGAACCGTCCACGGTCGAGCTGGTATGTCGGGAGCTGCGGGCGGAAGGGCGGCCCGTACTCGGCACGCCTGGTGATGTCGCCGTTGTCACCTGCCGGGAGGAAGAAACGGACGCCCATCTTCGGCAGTTGGTCGCTCTCGATGTGATCCTTCAGCCCGAGCACCCTGGCGAAGTAGTGCGCACCTATCTCGAGCGTCGACTCGCCCACCTTGAACGCGGCCTCCGGCGCCGGTCCCTTGCGCTTCTCGGCAACGAAGACGGCGGTCTCCGGACGCGTCCGCGTGAGCTGCAACGCGAGCGACAGCCCGGCCAGGCCGCCGCCGAGGATGGCGACGTCGTAGCGGTCGTGCTGCTGGTTCTCCGTCGCGTTGGCCACGCCAGCTCCCCTGCGTTACGCCACCCCAGTCCCGGAGTCGACGTTGGACGAGCCTAACTCGACCGCAGGGAGCGGTGCAACTGGGCGTTCCGCGGCTTTGCCCCGGCTTGGGAATGTGAAAGTCTCTCGCACCAGAGACTTTCGACGTCGTCTACGAGGTGCACTTGACTGCAATGACGCCGGCAGCGCTGTCCAAGCGTTTTCCGGGACTTGGGTCGTCGCTCGGCTCCGGCGAGCTGGAGTCGCTGCTCGACGCGCTCGAGCTGCACGACGCGGCCGCCGGCGAGGCTCTCGTCGCAGAAGGCACATCGACGGACGCTCTCTTCCTCGTCTGGGAGGGACAGCTCGACGTCATGCAGCGCGGTCGAGGCGGCGACCGCCGGCTCGCCCAGCTGGGCCCGGGGTCCTACTTCGGCGAGGTGTCCTTGCTCGACCCTGGTCCGGCCGGAGCGAGCGTCGTCACCGAGCAGGGGTGTGTGGCTCTGCGCCTGAGCCGCCCTCAGCTCGACAAGCTGCGTACGTCGCATCCCGAGGTCGCAGCGTCGCTTCTGGCCGACGTTGTGCAGTCTCTGCGCGCGAAGCTGAACGCTGCGGCCGCGCTCGTGGGCGGGCTTCCCCCTGCGGCCGAGCCGGTGACGCCCGGCGCAGACGAACTCTCGGTCGGGAGCCGGCTCGCACGCGACTTCCGTGACGTCTCGCGGCGGGTGCGCGAGCAGGAGGCGCCGACAGTCGTCGCTGAGGCCGTCGCGAAGGAATACGACGTCGTCGTGATCGGGGCCGGGCCACACGCGCTCGCATACGCGATCTGGCTCGTGCAGGACCGTCCCGAGACGCGGGTCGCCCTCGTCGAGAAGCGGCGAGCCCCGGGCTTCAAGATCGGCGAGAGCACGCTTGGCCCCGTCGTCCGTGCCGCGATGTCGATGGGCGTGCCCCTTCCCGTCCTCCGCCGCCTCTTCAACAACAAGCTCGGGCTCCACTTCTGGTGGATGGGCGAGGACTCCGACGAGCTCCACATGCAGGTCGACCACGTCGTGGAGGAGACGTTCCAGCTCGAGCGTCGCGTCTGGGAGACGATGATGCTCAGGGTCGCGAGGCGCGCGGGGATCGACGTCTACCAGGACACGAAGGTCCTGATCGAGGAGAGCCGCACCGAGGGGCAGCCGAAGGAGCTCGTCTGCGTCAGCTCCGGCGGCGACGTCCTGCGCCTCCAAGCGAAGATCGTCTGCGACGCCAGCGGCCCTGCGGCCGTGATCGGCCGCCACCTGGGTATCCGACGCAAGTACACCGAGTTCAACACCAATGCCTACTTCGCCTACTTCACGAAGAAGGCCGATGTCGACCTGCCCACCTGGGATGTCGCGGCCACGCGGCACCTCTGCTTTCCCGAGGGTTGGGTGTGGTTCATCGAGCTCGCGTCGTGGGAGCGGGCGTCCGACGAGAACCTCACCGCGATGGTCGATCACCTGCTGGACATCGGCTCCCCCGACGAGAGCGCTTATCCGACCAGGTTCGAGCTCGCCGAGACATTCGACTGCCCGCTCGACCAGTGGCCGATCTCGATCGGCGTCGTACCGCGGACCGATGTCGACAGCGCCGCCGACCTCCCGCTCGAGGAGCGCTTCCAGCACTACGTGAACCGGTATCCGGTGTTCAAGCAGATCATGGACACCTACGAGCTGATCGAGCAGCCCTACGAGGGCCTCCCCTCGTACATCTCGTACCTCGACCTGACGCAGCATTCCGACCGCTACGCGGGCGACGGGTGGCTGCTGCTCGGCGACGCCGGCTTCTTCGTCAACCCCCTGTACTCGCCCGGCATGACCTACGGCCACTCGATGGCGAGCTTTGCCGCGCGCGAGACCGTCAGCGCCCTCGAGCGCGGTGACTTCTCCGAGCAGGCGTTCGCAGCCTACGACGCCGGAGCCCGCGGGATGTTCTCGGCACTCGTCTCGGAATGCGAGATGTGGTACCGCTCGTTCCGGCACGTTGATGCCTACGAGCGCGGGCTGATGCTCAGGGTCGCGTTCTTCATCGGCCTCGCGCATCAGCGGATCGCCCAGCTGGGAGGCATCCACGCGATGCGGCGCATGGTGCCGATCAGGCCGATGGGGCCACCCGCGGAGCCGATCCTCCACCCGCGCTACAACGAGCTCTTGCGCCGGCTGATCGACGCGATGCGCGCCGTCGAGACGAGGAACGGCGATCCGGAGGAGACTGCCAGGGTCGTCAAGGCGATCATCGATCCGCTCATCGAGGAGATCGCCGCAGCGGAGGGTGTCGCCGCCCTCCGGCTCGGCGACGCGATGCAGTACTACGACG
>JACDAN010000015.1 GCA_013695385.1 Actinomycetota bacterium
GTTCCGCAGCGAGAGCAGGGCCATCGACCGGCCTACCTTAATCCGGCTGGCCCGCAAATGGCAAAGGCACCCGCGCCCCCCGCCCGGAAAGGCCGCTACTCTCCTCCCGGTGAGCGAGTTCGTCAGCGAGACCCACATGACCCGGGGTCAGAAGATCACGAACCTCCTCGGAGTCACGATCCCGTTCGCCGGCTTCCTTGCCTCGATCTTCTTCCTCTGGGGCAGCTACGTCACCTGGCGCGACCTGATCATCTTCGCGGTCGGGTACGCGCTGACGACGCTTGGGATCTCGATCGGGTTCCATCGCCTCTTCACGCACCGGTCGTACGAGACCTACAAGAGCATCCGCTACGGCCTCGCCGTGCTCGGGTCGATGGCCGTCCAAGGTCCGGTCATCCGCTGGGTCTCCGACCACCGCAAGCACCACAGCTTCGCCGACCGCGAGGGGGATCCGCACTCCCCGCACGCGGGCTTCGCGCCCGGGATCCGGGGCAGGCTCGCCGGCCTCTGGCACGCACACGTCGGCTGGCTCTTCCGCAACGTCGGGCGCGCGGAGTGGACGAAGTACGCCAAGGACCTGCTCGCCGACCGCGGCATGGTCATCATCTCCCGGATGTTCCCGCTCTGGGTCGCCGTGTCGCTGATCGCGCCCTTCGCCGCCGGCTGGATCTGGGGCGGCACGATCGGCGCCGGCCTGCAGGCGATGTTCTGGGGCGGCCTGATCCGGATCTTCCTGCTGCACCACATCACCTGGTCGGTCAACTCCGTCTGCCACTTCATCGGCTCGCGCCGGTTCCGCGTCAAGGACGAGTCGCGCAACGTCTGGTGGCTGTCCTGGATCTCGTTCGGCGAGTCGTGGCACCACAACCACCACGCCTTCCCCTCGTCTGCTTTCCACGGGCTCAAGCCCTGGGAGCTCGACATCGGCGGCCTCGTGATCAGGCTGATGCGCCGGCTCGGGCTCGTCTGGAAGGTCAACGCCCCGACGGCGGAGATGCAACAGCGCCGCCGCGAGCTCCTCTCGTAGAGGCGTGAACGCGCCGGAAACGCCGGCCGCTGATTTCCTGGCGCAAGACGTGGAATCCGCGGAAGCGGATCCCACGTCGCGCGAAGATCCCTGAAGGCGGCCGCCAGCGGCCGCACGTCGCACTGGCGGAGTTGCGCGAGCTCGACTAACGACTTCGTGGGCGAGCGGCCGGTCGCGCTCGTCTTCGGCTCCTACACCTGACCGCCCTTCCGCCGCCAGTTGGGCGAGCTGGAGGAGCTCTACGACCGCCACGGCGGCGAGGTGGCGTTCTTCATCGTCTACATCCGGGAAGCGCACCCCGAGCACGGCTGGGTGCTCGCCGACAACAGGCGCGAGGAGATCGCGCTCATGGACCCGACCTCGCTCGACGAGCGCGCCGCCGTCGCGGATGCCTGTGTGGCGCGCCTGGAAACGCGGATCCCGATCCTCCTCGACGACATCGACGACGGCGTCGCATCCGCCTACGGCGGCTGGCCCGACCGGCTCTACCTGATTGGCCGCGACGGCCGCGTCGCGTTTCAAGGAGAGCGCGGCCCGGACGGCTTCAAGCCCGAGCAGCTCGGCTCGGCGATCGGCGCGGAGCTGTCCTAGTCGAAGGTGTAGACACCGCCCTCGCGGAACTCCTTGAGGATCCGGCGGCTGACGACCTGCTTGTGCACCTCGTCCGGCCCGTCGTAGATCCGCGCACCCCGGGCCTGGCCGTACATGAACCCGAGCGGCGTCTCATCGGTGAGGCCGCGGGCGCCGTGGACTTGGATCGCGCGGTCGATCACCTCGTTCAGCACCCGGGCGGCGTAGAACTTGATCAGCGAGACCTCGACGCGTGCCTCGTCGCCGTCGTCGAGCTTGTGCGCCGCGTCGAGGGTGAGCAGGCGGCAGGCCTGGATCTCGGCGGCGGAGTCGGCGATCCAGTTCTGGACGGTCTGCTTCTCCGCGAGCGGCGCGCCGCCCACCTCGCGCTCGAGCGCGTAGGCGCACATCAGCTCGAAGGCGCGCTGCATCTGACCGAGCCAGCGCATCACGTGGTGGATCCGGCCCGGTCCAAGCCGCTTCTGGGCGATCCGGAAGCCGTCGCCGGGCTCGCCGAGCACGTTCTCGCGCGGGACGCGAACATCGGTGTAACGCACCTCGCAATGCGTCGACCAGCCACGCCCGGCGTGGCCCATGACCGGGATCGGCCGGATCAGCTCGTAGCCCGGCGTGTCGGTGGGGACGAGAATCTGGCTCAAGCGCCGGTGCGGCGGCGCGTCCGGATCGGTCACCGCCATCACGATCCCGAACGCGGCGCCCTCGGCGGACGAGGAGAACCACTTGTGCCCGTCGATCACCCACTCGTCGCCGTCGAGGACTGCGGTCGTGCGCAGCTCGGTCGGGTCGGCGCCGGAGACCTCGGGCTCGGTCATCGAGAAGAACGAGCGAGCCGTGCC
>JACDAN010000094.1 GCA_013695385.1 Actinomycetota bacterium
CAGCGCGGCCTGGCGGCACAGGCCGGTATTGCGCCAAACCCTCCTACTAGGCCTTCGTCGCAGCCAGTAGACGCGCGAGTGCTGCAGCGTCGAGCTCTCCGCGGTTGCGGGCGAGCGCGATCAGGGCGGCGTGCTTCGTCACGGGCGTCCAAGTTCGGAGCCCGTCGCGTACCTCCTGCTAGGCGGGCGCTTTCACGCCGATGCCGGCGGCGGCCCGCAGGGCGTCTGCCTTGTCCGTCCGCTCCCAGGTGAAGTCGTGGTCGTCGCGGCCGAAGTGGCCGTAGGCGGCGGTCTTCGCGTAGATCGGACGGCGCAGGTCGAGATCGGCCAGGATCGCGGCGGGCCGCAGGTCGAAGTGCTCGTCCACGAGCTCCTCGATCCGCTCGACCGGGATCTGCTCCGTCCCGAACGTCCGCACCGCGATCGAGACCGGTCGCGCCACGCCGATCGCGTAGGCGACGTTCACCTCGCAGCGGCCGGCGAGCTCGGCCGCCACCACGTTCTTGGCGACGTAGCGCGCCGCGTAGGCGGCCGAGCGGTCGACCTTCGTCGGATCCTTGCCCGAGAAGGCGCCGCCGCCGTGCCGTGCGGCACCGCCGTAGGTGTCCACGATGATCTTGCGGCCGGTCAACCCGGTGTCGCCCATCGGGCCGCCGACCACGAACTTGCCGGTCGGGTTCACGTAGACGAAGTCGCGGTCGTCGTGAAGCCGCCGTTCGTCGTAGAGCCTGGGATCGAGGATCGGATGGAGAACATGTTCGATCACGTCCTCCTTGATCGTGTCCGGGTCGACGCCGTCAGCATGTTGCGTCGAGACGAGGACGCGGACGATCTCGACCGGCGTCTGGCGCCCCTCGTCGTCGACCTCGTATCGCACGGTCACCTGGGCCTTGCCGTCGGGGCGCAGGTACTTGAGCTGCTCCGACTTGCGGACGCCCGCGAGCCGGCGGGCGATTTTGTGCGCCAGCATGATCGGCATCGGCATCAGCTCGGGCGTCTCGCTCGTCGCGTAACCGAACATCATTCCCTGGTCGCCCGCCCCGACCTGATCGAGCGGGTCGTCGTCGTCAGGATCGTGTTTCAGCTCGTATGCCTGATCGACGCCCTGCGCGATGTCCGGCGATTGCTCGTCGATCGCCACGATGACGCCGCAGGTGTTGGCGTCGAACCCCCACTCCGAGTGCGTGTACCCGATCTCGGTGATCCGCTCCCGGACCAGCCGGGGGATGTCGACGTAGGTCTTCGTCGAGATCTCGCCGGCGACCACGACCAGACCTGTGGTGATGAGCGTCTCGCAGGCGACCCGGCCGGTCGGGTCGTCCTTCAGCACCGCGTCGAGCACGGTGTCGGAGACCTGGTCGGCGATCTTGTCGGGATGTCCCTCGGTGACGGATTCCGAGGTGAAGAGGAACTCGCGCGCGGCCATAGCGGCGATCAGGCTAGTCGATCTCGACGAAGAAACGGGCCGAGGAGAGATCGCCGTCCTCTTCGCCGAAGGCGACCAGCGACCGAAGCGGCTTCAGGTTCCGCGTCACCTCGCTCGGGATGTCTTCGTCGGCCGCGCCGGCGTACCCCATGATCAGGTCGATTGCCTCGGTGAGGTCGACCCAGACGAGACCCGTGTACTGCTCGGGCGCACCGGCCGCGCCCAGCGCATCCTTGTAGCGGGCGTCGTCGGCGAGCTTGTCGCCCAACCCGGAGAGGTCGTCGAAGGCGCTCCTCGAGGTGGTCAGCACCACGGCGCCCTCCGTCGAGCCCACACTGAGCGTAAAGCCGTCGAAGCGGGCGGTCGTGATGTCACCGTCCTGCTCGACTTCGCCGACCTGGCGCTCCGCCAGCGTCTTCAGGAGCTCCGCGACCGACCGGCGGCCCTGCTCGGGCTCTTTGGACTCGAGGAGGAGCGTCAGCTGCGGGATCGGCCCCCCGGGTGCAGCGTAGAACGCGACTTCGCCCTCGAACAGCTTCACGAGGTCGTCGATCTTCACGCCCAGTTCGCGCTCGGCCTCGCGGACGCCCAGGCTGAAGAGCGGGTTGGAGCGGAGCGTCTCGACTTGCTTCGCGATGCCGCCGCCCTGGAAGGAGTAAAAGGCGAACGCGTCGTCCGGCACCCGCTCGAGAAGTGTCGACTCGTACTCTCCGTCGGTGGCCAGGAGCTTGCCGGCGCCCTCACCGCGGAGGATTCCGGCGATCTCGGCGCCGTCCTCGCGGGCCTTGGCCCAACCGCCAGCGAAGTCGATGTCGTCGAGCCCAAGCAGGTTGAACGCCTGGGCAGCTCCCGAGCCCGCATCGCGAAGCGCCGCGAGGGCGGCCGCAGGGTTGACGTAGACGCGGCTGAGCGAGTCCTCGGGCAACTCGCCCATTGCCTCGTTGAAGCCGCTGTCGTCGGCGAGCGCCTTGGCGCCATCTCCCTCGAGAGCTGCGTCGATGGAGCTCTCCTTGTCGGAGATGAAGACCCAGTCGCCGACGACGCGGGCCACGGCGTCATCCCCATCGTCTGCGGCGTTGACCTTCTCGACGAGCGCGACCGTCTTGTCCGTGTCCTCGGGGTTCGTCAAACCGACGACGGCAGGCTGCCCGCCAGGCCGGGCGTAGACGGCGGTCACCGCCTGGTCTCCGAGCGCAGGCTCGACGTCCCTCTCCCAGCTGACGTCGCCTTCCGACTCCAGCTCTCGTTTCAGCTCGGCGATCCACCTGTCCCCGTCGGGGAAGCGACGAAGGAGATCCTCCACCTGCTTCCATTGATCGGAGTCCGGGTCGCTGTTCGTCTCCCAGTACACGAGCGCCCCGGTCCGGAGTTGGTCGGCGCCGCTCGCCTGGCCCGCGCCGACGCCGTCGCCGCCGCAGCCTGCGGCGGCGAGGACCAGCATGAGCATGGTGGCGAAGGCTCCGAGGGCGGCGCGCATCGCCCAACATGGTACGCGCGGATCCGGAGACGTCACTCCCCCGTGGGAGGGCGGCTCATGAACTGCGCAATCACCTGTCCCACGTGGCGGCCGTCGAGCACCTCGCGGACCCCGCGCGTGATGGGAAGGTCGATCCCGAGCCTCGTCGCGAGGTCGTCGAGCACGGGGGCGGTGGTGAGCCCCTCGACGGTGCCGACCTTGCGGATCGCATCCGCTGCGGTTGCGCCTCTCGCCATCAGCGCGCCGGCGCGGCGATTACGGCTGTGGCGACTCCAGCAGGTGGTCAGGAGGTCTCCCGTCCCGGCCAGTCCCGCGAACGTCTCCGACCTCGCGCCCGTCGCGATGCCCAGGCTGCGCATGTCGGCGAGGCCGAGCGTGATCAGAGCAGCCTTCGCGTTGTCGCCGAGGCCTAGGCCGTCGAGGGCACCCGCCGCGAGGGCGATCACATTCTTCGCCGCCGCCGCGAGCTCGACGCCCGCCGGGTCGTTGTTGACGTACACGCGGAAGGAGGACGAGTTGATCGCATGCTGGAGCTCGAGGGCGAGAGCGGGGTCCTCGCTCGCAACGACCGCCGCGGTCGGAAGGCCCGCTGCGATCTCGGCGGCGATGTTGGGGCCTGACAGGACGGCCACCGGCCGCCCCTTCACGAGCGACGTCAGGCGGCCCCCGGTTGCCGGGTCGAGCCCCTTGGTCAGGCTGAGCACGGTGCCCTTGCCGGGCAGGTCGCGGACCACCGAGCCGAACGATTTGCTCGGAACGGCGATGACGACGAGATCCGCGGCCTCGACGAGCTCGCCGTTCCGATCGCGTCCGAGGAGGTGAACCTCGTGCCCCCGGTCCCGCAGGAGGCCCGCGAAGACGGTGCCCCACGCACCGGCTCCGATCACCGCGGCCCTCAACTGCGCCTCACGAAATCGATCGACACCGGCACGCCCTCGAGTTCGAACCGTTCCCGCAACTGGTTCTCGACCCAGTACCCGTAATCGCGCGTGATCAGACCGGGGTCGTTGACGAAGAAGCGGAATCGCGGGGGACGGACCGTCGTCTGGGTTCCGTAGAGGAGATTGAGACGCCGGTTGTTCCGGGTCGGCGGCTGTCGGATCTCTCGCAGCGTCTGGAGAAAGCGGTTGAGCTCGCCGGTCGAGACACGAGAACGGTGCTTGTCGAAGAGCGTCTCGATCCGGTCGAGCAGCCGGGAGATTCCTCGTCCCGTCGTTGCCGACACGGTGACGACGGTCGGTCGTTGGCGGAGTCGCGCCTCCAGCCGGGGCCGGACGTCTTCGATGCCGGTCGTCCCGATGTCCCATTTGGACAGCGCGACCAGCGTCGAGCACTGGGCCTTTCGGGCGACGTCGGCCACGGCCAGATCTTGATCGACGAGGCCCTCGGATGCATCGACGAGAACGACCGCGACGTCGGCGCGCTCCGCTGCCTGCAGCGCCCGGAGCTCCGAGTAGTACTCGATTCCCTGCCGCTGGCGGCGCTTCCGGCGCAGGCCCGCGGTGTCGACCAGGACGAACGTCCGGTCGCCCCGCTGGAGGACGATGTCGATCGCGTCCCTCGTCGTCCCCGGCACCTCGGAGACGATCAGACGCTCCTCACCTACCAAGGCGTTCAGCAGGCTCGACTTGCCGACGTTGGGCCTGCCCAGGATTGCGACGCGGATGGCGTCCTCCGCGACCTCCGGTCTCGTCGTCTGCCCTGGAAGGCGCTCGAGAACCACGTCCAGCAGGTCGCCGGTGCCGTGGCCGTGGAGGCTGGAGATCGGGAACGGCTCACCGAGACCGAGGCGGTAGAACTCGTGGATCTGATCGGTTCGACCCGGGTCATCGATCTTGTTGGCGATGACGATCACCGCCTGGGCCGAGCGGCGCAGCAGCTCCGCCACCTCCTCGTCGCCCGGCGTGACGCCCGCCTTCGCGTCGACGATGAACAGCACGAGATCGGCCTCCTCGATCGCAACCCGAGCCTGTTCTGCGATCTGGCGCGTGATCGCGGACCGGTCGGCGAGATCGACGCCTCCGGTGTCGATCAGCAGAAAACGCTTGCCGCGCCACTCGCAGACGATCTCCTTGCGGTCGCGCGTGACGCCGGAGGTCTCGTGGACGACGGCTGCGCGCGTAGCCGTGAGGCGGTTCACGAGGGTCGACTTCCCGACGTTCGGAAAGCCGACGATCGCCACGGTTCCGACGAGCTCGCTCACTCGGGTGGAGCGGCGTGCCGCGGCCGGCCGAGCGCGTGCATGTCGACGAGGAATCGCCAGAGGGCGTGGATCCGCCGCTCGATCTCCGCGGACGCTTCCCGGTAGCCCTTGCCGTTCGCCGGAAGGTCGTCGAAGCTGACCGGCCGGCCCCAGGCGACGGAGACGGGCTGAAAGTTGCCAAGCTTCCAGAGCTGGGTGCCGTGAATCGCCGCGCAGACGACGGGCGACCGCTCCTGGAGGGCGACCATCGCAGCGCCCGGCTTGACCTCGCCCGGGACGCCCCTCCGTTGCCGGGTTCCCTCGGCGAACACCCCGAGCGCGTTCCCGTCGTGCACGCAACGGCGCATCTGGCGCACCGCCTCCCGATCGGACTCGCCTCGCCGCACCGCATAGGTTCCGAATGAGCGGATCAGCGGGCCCACGACCGGCACGTCGTGCAGCTCCGCCTTCGCGAGGAAGAAGAAGTTGCGCGGCGAGGCGGCGCCGAACACCGGAGGGTCGAGCCAGGAGAAATGATTGAACGCGAGCACGGTGCCGCCGGCCCGCGGCACCCGGTCCGCGCCGTAGACGCGCAGTGGTGCGAGCGACCGCGTCGCGGTCCCGAGCGTCACTCGCCCGACGGCCCAGACGAGATCGGTCCGGTTCATCCGACCCGGGCCCGGACGAGGAACTCGATCCGCCGGACGACGTCCTCGACGTCGAGGGCCGTCGTGTCGATCCGCTCGGCGTCATCCGCCGGCCGCATCCTGGCGGCGTCGCTCTCGTCCCGAAGCCGCAGATCGGTGGCGAGCGCATCGCCGCCGATGTCGGGCCGCTCGGCCTGCCGGCGCTGGGCGCGAACGTCCGGGTCGGCGTTGAGATAGATCTTCACCCCGGCGTCGGGCGCGACGACCGTGCCGATGTCACGACCTTCGATGACTGCGTTCCCGAGGTCGGCGAGAACGCGCTGGCGGCGGCGCATGACCTGCCTGACCTCCGGATGGCGCGCCACGACCGGCACGAGCCGGTCGATCTCGGCGCGGCGGATTGCCTCGGTGACGTCCGTCTCCGCGATCGTCACGCGTCCCTCTTCGTCCAGGTCGACGGGATGCTCTTCCGCCAGCCGGCCGAGAAGCGGCCCGTCCTCGAGCTCGAGTGAGCGCTCGACGGCCAGCCAGGTCACTGCCCGGTACATCGCGCCCGTATCCAGATACCGGAAGCCCAGTCGCTCGGCCAAGTGGCGAGCGACAGTGCTCTTCCCGGCTCCGGCGGGCCCGTCGATGGCAACGATCATCGCTGGCTAACCGACTCGAGGAGGTCGAAGAATCCGGGAAAGCTTACCGCCACGCTCTCCGGATCCTCGATCTCCACCCCTTCGCGCGACGCGAGCCCGGCGATCGCTCCGAGCATCGCGATCCGGTGATCCCCGCCGCTCTGAACCACGCCCCCACCCTTAGGGCGGGTGGGAACCCCTCTGACCCGGAGGCCATCCTCGCTCGCCGAGACGCGCACGCCAAGGGGTCGGAGCGCATTTGTCACGAACTCGATTCGGTCCGTTTCCTTTTCTCGCAGCTGCGGGGCGCCGACCAGCGCGCTCTCGCCACGGGCCATGCCCGCCGCGAGCGCCCACAGCGGGATCTCGTCGATCATCCGCGGCACCTCCGCCTTGCGCACCGTCGTCGCCGTCAGCGGCGCCGAGACCACCTCGAGGTCACCGACGATCTCCCCGCCGGCCTTCCGGCGGTTGAACGTGGCGATTCGCGCGCCCATCCGGACGAGCACGTCCAGAAGAGCTGTCCGGAACGGGTTCAGGCCCACGCCATGCACCGAGAGCTGCGAGCCCGGCACGAGCGTCGCCGCGACGATGAAGGGCGCCGCCGAGGAGAAATCACCGGGCACCTCGACGTCACCCAGTGTCAGCCGCTCCACCGGCGAGATCGACACAGAACGCCCCTTCCTCGACACGGTCGCCCCCGCTGCCCGCAGCATCGTCTCGGTGTGATCACGGGTCGCCTGCGCCTCGGTGACCGTCGTCCGGCCGACCCGGGCGTAGAGGCCCGCGAGAAGAAGGGCGGACTTCACCTGCGCGCTCGGCCTCCTCAGCGTGTGTCCCACTCCCTGTAGCGCGGAGCCCTCGACCAGCACCGGCGGGAGGCCGTGTTCCGCCTCGACCTGCGCGCCCATCGACCGAAGCTCGTCCGCCGGGGGGTTCACCGGCCGCCGCCGCAACGATTCGTCGCCCGACAGGACGAACTCGCCCTCCTGCCCGACGAGCAGGCCCATCAGGAGCTTGAGGAGCGTCCCCGCATTGCCGCAGTCGATCGGCGCGCCCGGCGGGCGCAACCCTCGCAGCCCGACCCCTCGCACGCGCAGAGTGTCGATGTCCTCTTCCACCACCTCGACGCCGAGCGACCGGACCGCCCGAATCGTCGATTCCGTGTCCTCCGAGCGGCCGAAGCCGACGATCCGCGTCTCGCTTTCGCCCACTGCGCCGAACAGCACCGCGCGGTGGGAGATCGACTTGTCGCCGGGCACCCCGATGTGGCCGACGACGGCGGTCGCCGGCGCGATTCTCATCGGTCCAGCGCAGGGGCGAGGACGACGCCGTACCCCTGCGCCTCCAGCAGCGCGGCGGCCCGCTCGGCTTCCTGCCCGCCTGCCACGAGCACGGTCAGGGTTCCACCTCGCTCCGGCGAGTGGTGTTGCAATTCGAAGTCCTCGATGTTGATCCGCTCGGCCCCGAGCGCCTGCGTGATCCCGGCGAGCACGCCCGGTCGATCCGGGACGTGGACGCGAAGCCGGTGCAGTCGTCCGGGATCGCCGTACGCCTCGGTGATCATCCCCCGCCGGTTCCCCGCCGCCTCGCCGATCCAGCGGGCGAGGAACCCTGCGTCGCCGGACTCGAGCGCGGCCTCCACCTGCTCGACACCCCGGCGGTGCTCAGCCAGTGCGGCGCGGAGCGCCTCGGCGTTGTCCAGGAAGATGTCGACCCAGATTCGCGGGTTCGCACCGGCCACACGGGTCATGTCGCGGAGCGACCCACCGGCGGAGAACAGCGGTTCGTGCCCGTCGATTCGTGTCGCCCCGGCCTGGTTCACCACCACGTTGGCCAGCACGTGCGGGAGGTGGCTCGTCAACGCGACGAGGCGGTCGTGCGCGCGGGGGTCGACGGCTACCGGGGTGGCGCCGAGGCCGCTGACGAAGCCGTGGACGAGCCTGTAGCCGGCCGGATCGCTCTGCGCCAGCGGCGACAGGAACCAGGTTGCTCCCTCGAACAGGCCGGTGCTGGCGTGCTCGGGCCCGCGCGCCTCCGAACCGCAGACCGGATGGCCGCCGATGAACCGGTCCGATCCCTCCGCGGCGGCGCAGACGGCGGTCTTGGTCGAGCCGACGTCCGACACCACGCAATCGTCGGCGCTCGCCTCGAGCACGGCCCGGACCTGAGCGGTGAGC
>JACDAN010000182.1 GCA_013695385.1 Actinomycetota bacterium
GGGCCGCCCCGGGGCGGTCGAGCTTGACGAGCTCGTCGTCTCGCATCAGCCAGAGGGCGGCGAGCACGGCCAGGAAGCTGACTGAGTTCAGCGCGAAGCAGACGCCGACCCCGAAGACGGCGATGATCACGCCGGCGACGGCCGGGCCCATCACGCGTGACGCGTTGAACAGGCTGGCGTTCAGCGCAACGGCGTTCGGCAGCTCTTCGCGGCCAACCATCTGGAACGTCAGTGCGTGTCGCCCCGGAGCGTCGAAGACGAGCGCGGTGCCCGACGCCGCGGCGAGCACGTACGCGAGCCAGAGGATCTCCGCGTCCGAGAAGGCCAGGATCGTCAGAGCGACGGCGACCACCATCGAGGCTGCCTGCGTCCCCATCACGAGGCGCCGGTTGTCGAATCGGTCGGCGACGACGCCGGAGAAGAGCCCGAAGAGTGTGAACGGTGCGAAGCGGCAGAACGCGAGAAAGCCGACGGCGACGGGCGAGTGGGTGAGCTCGATGACGTACCAGGCGAGCGCGATGTTCTGCATCCACGTCCCGACGAGCGAGACGATCTGGCCGCCGAAGAAGAGCCGGTAGTTGCGGTGCATCCGCAGGCTGGCGAAGGTACGGCGGAACGCCTTCGTCATTCGTCCTCCAGCAGCCGCAGCAGGGGCTCGACCGCTGCGTCGAGGGCCCGGAGCTCGGTGGGCGCCAGGTGCTCGAGCCGTGCGGCGAGCCAGGCGGTGCGCCGCGAGCGCACCGAGCGGAGCACGCGCTCGCCCTCGTCGGTGAGCGACAGGCCGTGACGTCGCCGGTCCTGCGAGTCCGGCGTGCGGACGATGAGGCCCGCTTTCTCGAGCCTGTCGACATAGCCGGACATGGCCGCCGGGGACATGCGCTCGAGCACAGCCAGATCACGAACGCCGATGCCACGTTGCTTCCGGATCTGAATCAGGAGCGTCACCTGGCCCCCTGTCACACCGAGCACGTGGCTTTCGCGGCGGAGCTCCCGCGCGAGCTTCAGCAGCGCAGGTCGAAGTCGATTCGCGACTTCGAGGGCCTGCGTTTCGCTCATAATCGTCCCCATCCGTTAACCATGCTAACAACAATCGTTAGTGTGGCTAACGACCGTGGCTATCGATAGGGATGATCCACGAACAGGGCGACGTTGCGATCGAGCCGACTCCCGCGCCGGTCGTCCGAACCGTCCTCGCCGTTCTCGGCCTGAGGCTCGTTCAGCGCGAGCTCGCGCGCGATCGAGGCGAGACGCTGCGGCCCCTTTCCAGACGGACGGGGCGGGCCGGTGTGGTCGATCGCCGTCGAGTAGATGACCAGCGCACCCCCTTGCTCTTCGGCGAGCTCGAGGATGCGCGACTGCTGCGGCCACTCGAGATGCGAGGAGCTGACGATCTCCCAGAACCGTTTGTGCGGCTCGATCCGATTCCGATGCTCGTGGCCGGCGACGTAAGCGATCACGCCGGCGTGCCGCAGCAGGAGCGCCTCGAGGGCCGGCCCGTCGTGGACGTTCGTGCCGGGGGCGCTCAGCGTCCGAAGCGAGTGGTGGCCGAAGACGAAGACGAGCTCCTTGCGGGCCTCCGCGGCAGCGAGCTCGAGGTCGAGCCAGCGGAACTGTGCGTCGTCGACGTTCCCGGACGAGGACGAGTCGGCCATGGTGTCGAGCACGACGAACCGAACGCCGGACACGGGTGCGAACGAGTAGTACGCCTCGCCCAGGGTGAGGTTCGCCTGCGTGAAACCGTGGCCCCGCGGCCGGCCGCGGGTCGTGAAGTGCTCCTTCATCCATGCTTGCTTGCGCAGAAAACGGCGGGTCGGGTCGCTGGGAACCGTCCTGTAGCGGCCTTTCGCCTCCTTCGGGAAGCCCCAGGTGTCCAGGTAGTCCCCGAACGTGATCCGGATGATCTCGGCGCGCTCCTCCGGTGTGATGCCGCCCTCGAGCATCGGCCGGATCCGCGCCAGCGCTCGCTCGGAGTAGCGGGTCACCTTGCGGCAGCTGACGACGACCTTGTCGAAGAGGTCGTTCTGGGCGAAGTTGCCCTGGACGAGGCCGTCGTGGTTCCCGAAGACGGAGTACCAGGGCGTCTTCCCGAGGCCGAGCGGCCGGAACGGCCGGTTCATCTGCTCGAAGAGGCCCGGGTAGTCGCGGCTTGCGACCGAGCGCGCGACGGTTCGCCTGTTCGCGGCCATCGACGGTGCGTACCCGGGCCCGTCACCCCTGCCGTTCGGCTCGTAGAACCGTCCGCCACCGCGCATGCCGCCATAGAACGGGGGGCGCTTCAGCCCGCAGGTCCGAGGCCGGCCGGAGTTCGGGTTCACGACCCTGCCCCCGTCCATCACGTCGATGAACCAGCGCGTCTCGTTGAGTTGCGCGTTGTCGACGTTGTCGCCGCCGGTGATCACGAGGCGGATCGGTGCTCCGGTCGCCGGGCCGCGTCCGAGCCGGCGAACCGCGCGCACCTCGGCGTCGAGCACCTGTGGCATCAGGCCCTCCTGGGGCCGGTAGGAGGAGCTGAACGGATCGCCCCCCAGGAGATCCACCATCTCCACCCGGCTCGGAGACTCCTCGTCGACCATCTGGGTGTCGGCGAGGTGGGCGAAGGCGATCAATGCACGAGGCGCGCGCCCCGAGGAGGACGCGAGCTCGCTTCGTGAGATCCGGGTTTCTCCCGCCGCGTACTCGAGGCGGTTGTCGCCGTCTCTGTCGACGATCGTCTTGCCGAGTGTGGAGACGGGAGGTCCTGCGGCGCCGGCGACGGCGGCGAGCAGCAGGGCCCCGACAACGGCGGCGGCTTTCACGGGCGTATCATCGCGAACTCCCGGGATCGGGCCGGGGGCGGGCGCCGAGGAGTAACACTGCAGCCGCGACGCCGAGCACGCCGCACAGGATCCAGAGACCCTCTGCGCTGCTGGCGAGCACCGCTGCGCCGATGCCCGGGCCCAGCATGAAAGCGAGGCCCCACGTGACTCCCCATGCTCCCTGGTACCGGCCTTGCAGGCGCTGGGGCGCCAGGTCGGCGACATAGGCGGCGGCAACCGGCGCATAGACCATCTCGCCGGCCGTCCAGATCATCACGGTGATCGCAAACGCGAACAGCGTCGTCGCAACGGCGTTCAACGCGAAACCGAGCCCCACGAGCAGGGATCCGACCATGAGCACCGGAATCGCCGGAAAACGTTGGGTGATCGACGTGAACGGCAGCTCGAGGAAGACGATCGCGAGCCCGTTGAGAGAGATCAGCAGGCCGTAGTCGGAGTTCGAGAATCCACTCTCTCGAAGGTGGATCGGGAAGGTGGTCTGGGCCTGGAAGTAGACGAACGCGCTCAGGACGGAGGAGACGAGAAAGAAGAGAAAGGCGCGATCGCGGGCGATCGTCCGGATCGCTTCCCCTCGCCGCTCCTCGCCGCGCCGGGTGCGGACTCCCTCCGGGAGCGCGACGAGTGCGATCAGTCCGAAGACCGCGGAGGTCAGTGCATCGCCGACGAAGAGGTACGTGAACGAGCGGTCGGCGAGAAAACCCGCCGTCGCAGGCCCTGCGGCGAACCCGGCGTTGATCGCCAGGCGATTGAGCGCGAAGGCGGGCACGCGCTGACCTGCGGGCACGAGGTCGGCGAGCAACGCGGAAGAGGCGGGTCGGTACATCTCGCTGGTGAGGCCGGCAAGCGTCGTGAGGACGACGATGAGCGCCAGCGCTTCGGCCTGTGACAGCAGGATCAGCGTGGCCGCCGCCGAGAACATCGACAGCACGATCGTGTTTCTGCGGCCGAGCCTGTCGGCGAGCCAGCCGCCCGCTCCGGCGGCGAGGACGTTCCCGGCGCCATAGCAGCTGACGACGAGCCCGGCCTCCGCGATCGAGTACCCCTCCTCGCGCAGGTAGAGGACGAGAAAGACCGCAACGAAGCTGCCGAACCGGTTGACGAAGGATCCGGCGCAGAGGATCCAGACCGGCCGCGGAAGCGAGCGGATCCCCTGGCGCAGCGTCTGCTGCTCGGGAGGCATGGTCTCCAAATCAACCATGCGCGGGGGTTACGCACAGGCCGTTGGTGGTAAATAAGCGCGATGGCTTTGCCTCGACGCAGGACCGTTCGCGAGGAGCGTGTCGACGTTGCGCCTCCGGCCGCTCCCCCACCACGACCCTTCTGGCCGTGGCTCCTCCTGCTGCTCGCGCTGATCTTGGGGGCGCTCGCGGCCTCGTGGTACTTCATGAACCGCGAGGAGACGGTGGAGGCGAACAAGATTCCGCAGGTCGTCGGACTGCAGCGCGACGCCGCCGAGCAGCGGATCCGGGCGCGCAACTTCCAGGTCGAGATCGAGCGCGTCGTCAGCAAGCAAAGAGTCGGGACGGTCGTCGAGCAGCGGCCCCGGCCAGGCACGCTCTACGGCGAGCGCGGCATCGTCGTCCTGTCGATCGCCCGCGACCCTCTCAGGGTCGACGTCCCCGACGTGAAGGGCCTCCCGGTGGCACGCGCATTCACGCGCTTGCGAGGAGCGGAGCTCCGTCCGCGCTCGCAGGAGGTGCCCTCGAAGGAACCCAAGGGCATCGTGCTTCGGCAGCTTCCCGGTGCGGGCACCGAAGTGCCCACGAATTCCCCGGCCGTGGTCGTCATCTCCGCAGGCCCTGATCTCTCCGTGGTCCCGGCGGTCGTGGGCCTGACGACCGGTGAGGCGACCACGAGGCTGACGCAGGCCGGCTTCCGGACTCGCGTCGCCCGGGTTCCCGGCACGCAGCCCGAGGGCACCGTCGTCGCGCAGAGTCCGACGGGCCGCGCGCGCGCCCTGAAAGGCTCCGTCGTCCGCATCAACGTCTCGATGGGACCCGGCGCCGGGACGACAACGGTCGTGACGACGGCGACGACTCCGGGAGAGAAAACCACCGTCCCTGACACAGTCGGTCAGGACGAGGCGACGGCGACTGCGACGCTCGAAGGAGCCGGCTTCGTCGTTCGCGTCCTCGATCGGGCCACGACCGACTCCGCGCAGGACGGGGTCGTGCTCCGCCAGGCGCCCCCGGCCGGGGCGTCGGCACCTTCAGGCTCCACGGTCACGATCACCGTAGGCAGACTCAGGTAGATGCGGATAGCCCTGGTCCTGCTGGCGCTCGCAGCGGCGCTCGCCGTCGTGCTCGGATTCGTGGCGACACGAGGTGGCAAGGCTGTCGACTTTCGCGGCAGCGAGCCTCCCGAAGGCCTGATGCTCCCCGACTTCGAGGTGGGGACGGCGAGCGGAGAAACCTTGCGATCCGCCGACCTGCGCGGCCGTGCGGTCGCCGTCACCTTCCTCGACACCCAGTGCACGGAGGCCTGTCCGATCCTCGCCGCGCAGATGGGGCAGGCCATGAGGGCGCTCGGCAAGGATCGGAGCCGGGTCGTCGCACTCGCGTTCAGCGTCGACCCGGTGAACGACACGCCGGCGAGGATTCGCTCCTTCCTCGAGCGGTATCAGGCGCTCGGGCTCGTCCGTTACGTGGACGGCTCGGTCGCCGAGCTCAGACCGGTCTGGAAGGAGTTCAAGATCCTCGCGTCACACGACACCGGGCAGAGCAACATGCACTCGGCGCCCGTCCGGGTCTACGACGGAGAGGGCCGATGGCGCTCGACGCTCCATCCGAGGGTCGACCTCAGCGGTCCGAACCTCGCGCACGATCTTCGCACGGCGCTCGCGTCCTAGCCCGAGCTCGCAGTCTCGTGGTGCGGAGCTCCGACGGGCTTCGATTCCGGCGAGCCCCGCTGCCGGAGATAGATCGTGAAGACGACCATCGTCCCGACCGCGAGGAACTCCGACTGCCAGTTCTGGAGGCTCCGCTCCCAGAAATCCGAGGACGCGAAGTACTGGCTCCACGACACCGACGGCTGCTCGTGTGTTCGCTGCTCGTCGTTGTAGACGGTCCAGGCGGCAAAGGACTGCGCGATCCAGGTCGCGAGAAAGACGACGCCCATCACGATCACGAAGGAGTTCGAGTACAGGTGGAGCCGCCAGTCCTTGACGCGGGCCCAGCGCGGGGAGTCCTCGACCGCGAACTGTCCAACCTGTTGCTTTTCATCGTCTTCCAGGCCGGCGTCCTCCGGCGTCTTCGACTCGTTCGAGCCTTTTTGGATCAGCCAGACCGTCGCGAGCGCGAAGACCCAGAACTGCAACCACTCCGACTGCCAGTTCTCGAGGAGGTCGGCTCCGAACCCGGAGCTCCCGATGAATCTGGCGAAGGAGACCGTCGGCTCGCCGTGGACCGTCTGTTCGTCGTTGAACTTGAGCCATCCCGCGAAGGACTGGCCCACGACCGTCAGGGCGAACAGCACGAAGAAGAACACCGACAGGCTGTTCTCCGAGAGGAATCGGCGGCCGCGCGCCATCAGCGGTGCGCGAGACCGAAGATCGCGTAGACGACGATCCCGATCGCGATCACGACCAGATACAGAACGAACATCGCTCGGATCGGCCGAAGCTAACAGCGCCGGCGGATGTCCGTAAGCGTCGCTAGCTCGTGCTCCTCGAGCGCGCCGCAGCCCGGAGGGCGTCGAGCCCTTCCTGGAACGCGACCGTGGACTCCTCTGCCTCTGGCTGCTGGGCAGGGCCCGCGCTTTCCCTGCGCTCGAGGAGGCTCTGACCCAGACGGGCGAGGGCCTGTTCGCGCTCAGCGAGATCGCCCGAGCGGCGGTCGAGGCGCTCTGTTGTCGCCTCCTGGCGCTGCTCCTCACGGCGGACGCGCTTCTCGCGGCCCTCGACGTCTTCCAGGCGGGAGACGAGTTCGGCTTCACGCGTTCCGATCGCCTGTTCGCGTTCGGCGGTCGAGCGCTCGGAGGTTACCGCTGCGTGTTCGCGCAACGCGAGCTCGTCCTCGCGTATTGCGAGCTCGGTGGAGCGCGCATCGAGCTCCTCCCGGAGGGCGACTGTCTCGGCGTGCAGCCGCTCCGTCTCGGCATCCCGGGCATCGACCTGCAGCTCGCGGGCCAGAACCTCCTGGCCGCGGCGGTCGAGCTGCGCCGCCCGACCGTTCAGCTCGGATTCGCGGCGCTCGAGCTCCGCTTCCCGGCGGGAGACCCGAGCCTCTCCGCGGGCGAGCTGCGACTCCTTCCGCTTCTGGCGGCCTTTCATCAGGTCGTTGTCTGAAACCTTCTCCCGCAGGGACGCGAAGCGCTCCTGGCGCTCCTGTCGAGCTTCGACCTTGCGCGCAGCGCGGCGGCTGCGATCCTCGAGCCGCTGCTCGCGCTCGGCGAGCTTCTGCTCGCGCTCTGCAAGACGGCGCGCGGCCTCGGCAAGCTCGCCCTTCGCCCGGTTGAGATCCTCGAGCGCCTCGGCTCGGTCGCGCTGGCGCTCCCTGATCGTCTCTGGATCGAGCACGTTCCCCCCTGAACCCCCTGAATGGGAACGTACCACCCGTCGTTGGAACGATTGCGAAATGCGATTCAGGGTTTGGGCAGCGCTGGGCACGATCTACGTCGTCTGGGGATCGACGTTCCTCGCGATCGCGATCGCTGTGCGCGACCTTCCGCCGTTCCTCTCGATGGGAATCCGGCATCTGGCGGCCGGCGCGCTCGTGCTCGCCTGGGTCCTGACGAGGCGAGATCACGAGCCGCTCGGCTTCCGCCAGTGGCGCGCGGCCTTCATCTTCGGGGGTTGCCTCTTTCTGGCGAGCCACGGCGGGCTCGCCTGGGCGCAGCAGAGCGTCCCGTCGGGAATCGCGGCGCTGCTCGTGGGGACGATCCCGCTCTGGTTCGCGGTTCTTGCGCGGATCTTTCTCGGTGAGCGGCTGGGCGGACGCGCGCTCGCCGGTCTCGCACTCGGCTTCGTCGGGCTCTTCCTCCTCGTCGATCCCTCGGGCGAGGAAGGAGCCGAGCCGATCGGCGCCCTCGTGATCGTTCTCGGCGCACTCGCGTGGGTCGCAGGATCGCTGTACTCGCAGCGCTCGCCCCTTCCGAAGGACACGCTGCTCGGCGCTGCCATGGGAATGCTCGCCGGCGGCGCATTGCTCGGCCTGGTCAGCGGCGTCGGCGGGGAATGGAACGACGCACGATTCACCCGCGAGGCGCTTCTGGCCAC
The DNA here is from genome assembly GCA_013695385.1 of Actinomycetota bacterium. Lineage (GTDB taxonomy): Bacteria > Actinomycetota > Thermoleophilia > Gaiellales > Gaiellaceae > JACDAN01. Next base: position 8,032 of record JACDAN010000182.1, read on the forward strand.
CCTCTACCTAGTCGTCGCCGGCTCCCTCGTCGGGTTCACGGCGTACGTCTGGCTGCTCAAGACCGTGTCGGCGTCGACGGTCTCTACCTACGCCTACGTCAATCCGGTGATCGCGGTGGCTCTCGGCTGGGCCTTCAACGACGAGGCCATTTCAAGCCGGACGCTGCTCGCGGGCGCGGCGATCGTCGCCGGGGTCGCGCTGATGGTCAGCCGAAGCGCAGAGAAGGAGCCGGAGGAAGCGGTGCGAGAAACCGGGGGCGCATTGAGCTCGGCGGGTAGCGACCCACCTGAGGTCACGCCGTGCGCTGCGTCGGCAGCAATAGTGAGACCACGGCGCCGCGCGCGAGGTTGACCGCTTTCGCCTCTCCGCCGTGAGCGCGCGCTACGACGTCGACGATCGCGAGCCCGAGCCCAGCGGCGCCGCCGCCGCGGGCTTCGTCGGCGCGGCTGAACCGCTCAAAGGCCCGGGGGAGGTACTCCGGGGGGAAACCGGGCCCCTCGTCCTCCACCCGCAACTCGACTCGACCATTCTCCGGAGCTGCTGCGAGACGAACGGCTCCTCGTCCGTGCCGCAACGCGTTGTCCACGAGGTTGCCGAGCGCCTGCTCGAGGCGGAGCCGGTCGCCGAGGAGCGGCCCTTCGAGCTGGGAGTCGACCGAGAGGACGCGGCCTTCCTGTAGAGCGCGCGCTTCGAATCGCCGTGCGACACTGCCGAGCAGCTCGTCCGGCGACAACATGGTGACATTGACCGGGAGGGCTCCTTCGTCGGCCCGGGCGAGGACGAGGAGGTCCTCGGCCAGGCGGGTCAGGCGGCTGACCTCGTCGCCTGCGGACCGGATCGCCTGCTCGAGCTCCTCCCGGGATCTGGGCCTGCGAAGTGCGAGATCCAGCTCGGCCTGGAGGAGGGCCAACGGAGTCCGGAGCTCGTGGCTCGCATCGGACACGAACTGTCGTTCCCTGGCGAAGCTCGCTTCGAGTCGGCTGAGCATGGCGTTGAGCGTCTCGCCCAGGCGCCGAACCTCGTCGCGGCTCTCGGGCAACGGGAGCCGCTGGCCGGGCCGATCGGTCGAGATCTCCGCCGCACGCCGCCGCATCCGGTCGACCGGACGAAGCGCTGCCCCGGCCAGCAGATACCCGGCCAGCGAGGAGAGGAGCAATGCGAGCGGTCCGACGACGAGGAGTTGGCGAACGAGACCGGCGAGCGCCTCGTTCCGGTCCTCCAGAGATGCGCCGACCGCGAGATACGCGTTTCGGCCCGGCAGTCTGGTCACCAGGATGCGTGCGGGCTCGCCGTCGAGGGCGCGCGCAGGCCTGCTCTCGACGAACGCTTCGCCGCTCCGAGCCCGCTCGATCGCCGAGCTCGGGACGAGCGGATTGGGCCCGACGGACGACCCTTCCAGCGTCCCGTCAGGGGCGTATATCTGGGCGAACTCTTCTTCCGGGCTGCGCGGCAGCGGGATGTCGGGGCTCGCCGCAGCGAGCGTGGCAGTCCGGACTCGGAGCGTGCCGTCGAGGTTGTCATTCAGGGTCTCTTCGAGGCGGATGTAGAGGACCGCACCGACGGCGCCGAGCACCACGGCCATCGCCGCTGCAAAGGTGAGCGCGAGCCGCAGACGGATCGGCATCCGTCTCACGCCGCGTCCTCCCGGAGGCGGTACCCGACCCCTCGAACGGTCTCGAGGCTCGTCCGCCCGAACGGCCGGTCGATCTTGTCTCTGAGGTAGCGGACGTAGACGTCGACGACGTTCGAGCGGTTCTCGTATGCGTAGTCCCACGCGTGCTCGATGAGCTGGAGTCGGGAGAGGACGTGGCCGGGCCTGCGCATGAAGGCTTCGAGCAGCGCGAACTCCTTCGCCGAAAGCGCAATCTCGGAGTCTCCTCGCCAGGCTCGCCGAGTCGCGGGGTCGAGCCGGAGGTCGCCCACCTCGAGCACGGAGGGACGCTCGGCAGTTCCGCGTCGCACGAGCGCCCGCAGTCGGGCGAGGAGCTCCGCGAATGCGAACGGCTTGAGCAGGAAGTCGTCGGCGCCCGCGTCGAGCCCGGCAACCCGGTCGTCGACACCGTCGCGGGCGGTGAGCATGAGGACGGGCGCCCAGACGCCGCGCTCACGGAGGCTCCGACAGACCTCGACGCCGTCGATGCCGGGAAGCATCAGGTCGAGGACGACCGCGTGGTAGTCGACCGCGCCCGCCATCCAGAGAGCCTCTTCGCCGTTCGGCGCGAGGTCGACCGCATGGCCCTCCTCGGTGAGTCCGCGCCGCAGCAGCGTCGCCATCTTCAGTTCGTCCTCGACGATCAAGATTCGCACCAATCCTGATTGTGGCTCCAAAGATGAGAGTTCGATGAGCGGAGCCTCGGCCCCACGCCGAGTGGCATGCTGGATGCATGGAGCGCGAGCTCGCCATTCGGCTGCGCGGCGCCGTCAAGCGCTACGGGCCGATCACCGCCGTGGACGGCCTCGACCTCGACGTCCCGATTGGGACGTGCGTCGGCCTGCTCGGGCCGAACGGCGCCGGGAAGTCGACGACCATGCGCCTGCTGACCGCGCAGTCGATCGCCGACGAGGGCGAGATCGAGGTGCTCGGATTGCGGCTCCCCGGAGAGTCGAAGATGGCCCGCGCCCAGTGCGGGGTGACGCCGCAGCTCGACAACCTCGACACGACGCTCACGGTCCAGCAGAACCTGCTCGTGTTCGCGCACCTGTATCGCATCCCCAGGGGAGAAAGGCGCGCCGCGATCGAGCGGGCCCTCGAGATGGCGAAGCTCGTCGACCGGCGGGACTCGCGCGTCGACAAGCTCTCGGGCGGGATGCGCCGCCGGCTGCTGATCGCGCGGGCGCTCGTGCATCGTCCGCGGCTCGTCCTCCTCGACGAGCCGACCGTCGGGCTCGACCCGCAGGTGCGCCAGGAGCTCTGGGCGCTCATCGACGCCCTGCGCTCCGAGGGGACGACCATCCTGATGTCCACCCATTACATCGAGGAGGCCCAGCGCCTCGCGGACACCGTGATGATCATGTCGCACGGAAAGGCTGTGGCGACCGGAGCGCCCTCGGAGCTCGTGCGCGAACACGCCGGCCGGCAGGTGCTCGAGGTCTACGGCCCTCCGGCCCGGCTGGCGGAGGTCGAGGCCGAGGCCGGCTCCGCCGGCCTGAGGACAAGGCGCACGGGCACGAGCATCTCGATCCTCGGCGTCGACGGGGCGAACGGCTACGAGATCGACGGCGAGCGGCGCCCGGCCAACCTCGAGGACGTCTTCGTTCTCTTGACCGGCGAGGAGATCGCTTAATGGCGGCCAGCGAGACGCGCGCCCCGAAAATCGGCCGGCTCGAACGGTCGGCGTTGACCGGCGTCCTGGTGCGCGAGGTCGTGAACTACTCGTCCTACTGGCGGTCGAGCACCTTCTCGTCGACCGTCGAGCCCACGATCTACTTGCTCGCCTTCGGTTTCGGCTTCGGGTCGCTGGTCTCGACGATCGGCGGCCTCGATTACGTCGACTTCGTGGGCACCGGGACCGTCGCGACCGCTGTCCTCTTTTCCAGCGCCTTCCCGGCCATGTTCGGGACGTTCGTCAAGTACCAGTTCCAACGCACCTACGACGCGATCCTGGCCGCGCCGGTCGACACCGAGGAGCTCGTCACCGCCGAGGCGCTCTGGATCGCCACTCGCGCAGGGGTGTACGGCTGTGTCCCCATGCTGGTCGCCATGGTCTTCGGGCTCGACCCGTCCTGGGGAATGCTGCTCGTCCCGTTCATCGCCTGGCTCGCGGGCTTCGGCTGGGCGTGCTTCGGGATCATGATCGCCGGCTTCGCGAAGTCGATCGAGAACTTCAACTACGTCGTCAGCGCGGTGATCACCCCGCTCTTCCTGCTCGCCGGCTCGTTCTTCCCGCTGGACGAGTTCCCCGACTGGGCGTTCGCCCTAGCCCAGATCAATCCGCTCCACCACTGCGTCCAGCTCGTCCGGCACGCCGTGTTCGGCCTGGAGGGCTGGACCGACCTCGCACGGGTCGGCGCGCTCGTCGTCTTCGGGCTCGGCGTGTGGCGTGTGGCGATTATCGCGATGACGCGGAAGCTCGTGGACTAGGAGGGTTTGGCGGAGTAACGCTCGTTGCCAGGGTGCGATGGTCGTTTCCAGGCAAGGACGCAGGGAGCGTTCGTATCCTCGGGATACGGGCGCGACTGAGGACGCAGTCCTGGGGGCGATCAGCGCGGCCTGGCGGCACAGGCCGGGTATTGCGCCAAACCCTCCTAGTCCTCCCAGGACTACGGAAGCCGCCAGAACTTGCCGGTGAGGCTGAGCCCGTCGAGCACCGCCTGATTCTGCTCGCGCGTGTGGGGCCGCCAGTCGGGTGGCAACCGGTCGCTCCACCATGCGTGAGCGAGCTCGCTCAGCTTGGCCACGGACAGGGTTGCGCCGGGTTCCCGTCCACCGAGCCAGCGATCAACGTGCTCTTCCGACCGGAAGAGGTTCATGGTGCTTCAGGTGAAGACGATGTCGTCCCACCAATGGGCGGCTGGAACGAGGCAATGGAAGAGGAGGCTCTCGTCGTCGGGTCGTTTCTCGCGGACCTCCACGTTGACAGCTTCGCCGCAGTCGGGGCATGACGTCTCGA
>JACDAN010000156.1 GCA_013695385.1 Actinomycetota bacterium
GGACACACCGGGGCGCCTGCCGATCGTGGCCCGCATTGCGGCCGGCGTGCCGGCACCACGCGCCCTCGAGGCGGGCGAGGCGATGGCGATCGCCACCGGGGGCGTCGTCCCGCCCGGGGCGGAGGCCGTCATCCCCCTCGAGGAAGTTGTCGAAACTGACAACGACATCGGGATCTCCAGAGGGGTCGAGGTGGGCGAGAACGTTCGCCCGCGGGGCGGAGACATGCGCCTCGGAGAGGTAGTTGCGCCGGCCGGTGGACGAATCGGCACCGCCCAGATCGGCGCGCTGGCCGCCGCAGGCATCGCCGACGTCGTTTGCGCGAGCCGGCCGCGGGCCGCCGTCCTCTCGACCGGGACGGAGCTGCGGCGGCCCGGCGAGGCGTTGCGGCCCGGGGAGATCTACGAGGCGAACGGACCGCTCCTCGAGGCCCAGCTTCGCTCTGGCGGCGCGGAAGTCACGCGGCTCGAGTCGGTTGAGGACGACGAGCGCGCGCACTACGACGCGCTGGAGCGTGGTCTCGCCGCCGACCTCCTCGTGACCTCGGGCGGCGTCTCGGTCGGCCCACACGACCTCGTGCGCTCGGTCGGACGGGAGCTCGGCGTGGAGGAGATCTTCTGGGGCGTCTCGGTCAAGCCGGGGAAGCCGATGTGGTTCGGGGTGCGTGGCCGCACTCTGCTCTTTGGTCTGCCGGGAAACCCCGTGTCGAGTCTCGTCTGCTTCGAGCTGTTCGTGCGACCCGCAGTGCTCGCGCTTCAGGGACACCTCGACCCGCTGCCGCGGTTCGCGCCCGCGCGTCTGATCGAGGCAGTGCGGCCGAACGCCGTGAGAACGGAGCTGGTTCGGGCGCGCTCGCGGGTGGCCGAGAGCGGGATCGAGGTCGAGGTCCTCAGCGGCCAGGAGTCGCACATGATCGCGAGGGCCGCGGGGGCGGACGTGCTCGTGCTCCTTCCTCCCGGGGAGAGCGAGTTGCCCGCGGGGAGCTCCGTCAGCTTCCTGCGGCTCGTCTGAGTTCGGGCCGGCCTCGGCGCCCGAGGGCGACGAGCAGCAGCCGCCGGACGAGCTCCCGGAGCTGTCCTCTCGGGGGGCGCTCGCGCGCCTCCGGGTACGGGGCGTAGCGGCCGGCCGCGACGGCGATGAGCTGTCCGGCGGCGGCCAGCCAGGCGAGCGAAAGGACGACTGCGGGAAGGGGGACGAGCCCGGTCTCGACCAGCTGGAGCAGGTACCAGGGTGCGTCCAGGCCGAGATCGAGCCGCCAGGCCAGCGATCCGACGAGGAGGACCGGCCCGGCGAGACCGGCAATGAAGGAGGCGGCGCGCACCCACGGCGCGCTGTACCGGAACTGCGGCAGCCAGAGCCAGGCGTGCAGAGATGGGAGGAGAAAGACGAGCGCAAAGGGGTTGAGCGCCGTCGTGAGCAAGGCGAGCACGCCCAGCACCACGAGCGCGGCAGTCTGACCGGCGAGTTCCTCCTCGGCGGAGACAGTCCGGCGCGGGAGAAGGCGCTCGCGCCCGACGAGCCAGCCTGCGAGAGCAAGAACGCCGAAGACGCTGAGGGCGACCACCGGCCAGTCCCCCGCCGTCACCCCGTCGGGCGGCGGGGGCCGCGAGGCGCCGCCCGGCCAGATTCCGAGCAGCGCGAAGGCCGCAAAGACGATTCCGATCCAGACCCAGATTCCCAGTCTGCTGCGGTAGCTCCTGAACGCGGGGGCGAGAGGGATCCTTCGGCGGCGACAGCGGGCGAAGAGATCCACGGCTGCGAGGAGGAACGGCAGCAGGGCGGTGATCAGAACGAGCTTCACGGCCCACCCCTGGACGATTCTCGGGCCAAGGAAGAGGTAGCTGGAGGTGTCTCCCGCCAGCGCAACGCCCTCGTCGAGCGATCCTAGGATCCCCTCCGCCGCTCTGCCGGCCTGTCCGATGCGGCTGTCCACCAGGTTCTCGACGGTGTCGCCGATCGGCCTTGGCGGCCGCAGTCCGGCAGCAGTCAGGGTGACGGTCGGGATGCCCTGGCCGATGAACGGGCCCTGCTCGTACAGCGTGAAGGGAAATGCGAGGTCGACGAGTTGCCCCAGTGCGCTCGTCCGGCGGGCCTCGGTGCCTGCCGGCTGGACCCGCGCGGCTGCCGTTTCGACGAGGGTCGCATCCGGAGAGCGCGGCCGATCGCCGGCAATCTCGATTCGCACTCGCTCCGAGCCGCCGACCGCAACCACGTTGAGCGCTGCAGCAAGGCGCGAGCGGTACGGGGAGGTTTCGAGAAAGCGAACCGCGCCGATCCCGCCGAAGGCGCCCCCGTCGGTCGAGAGGAACACGATCGTCCGCGCTGGGCTCGCCAAGGGAGTGCCCTCTCCGGGTGCCGCAGCCGTCCGCAGGCCGTATCCGCGCGCCAGTTCGAGGAGGACGCCCGTCCCGGAAGCGTTGTCGTTCGCCCCTGGTCCGACGCCGAGGTTGTCCCGGTGCGCCATCACGACGAGGGTCTCGGGGGAGCGGCCCGGCGAGACGGCGAACACGTTCTCCAGCCGTTCCGAGCCCCGGCCGGGGATCCGGGCGTCCCAGGCGTCCCGCTGCACGCGGAAACCGAAGGACTCGAGCCGGGCTGTCACCCAATCCGCCGCATCCCCGCCGCCGCTCGAGCCTGGCGCGCGGTTCGGGTGTTGCCGTGCGAGCTCTCGCGCCGATTGCGTGGCTCCCAGCTGGTCGAAGACCGACGGGAGCGTCGCCGGAGGCAGGGGTTCCGGCCGCGAGATCGTGAACGCGGTGATCAGGAGCGGAATGGCGACGAGCAGTGCGGTCCCCCGGTAGGTGCGCGCGTTGACCGGGCGCTCGAGAGATCCGGGCCGTGGCCGCCTCCGCTCGGATGAGGTCCGAAGCGGCGCCATGCCGGGGCTATAGTAGGGAGGGCCGGTCGGCGCAGTGCGCCCGGCGGTGATTCGCCAGTGCCCGAGTCCTCGACCATCCTCCTCGTCGACGACGAGGATTCCGTCCAGAAGCTCCTCTCGTACCCGCTCGAACGGGACGGGTACCGCGTCTTGGCGGCGAAGGACGGCGAGGAGGCTCTGTCGAAGTTCGCGTCGGAGCCCGTCGATCTCGTCGTCCTCGACCTGATGCTCCCCAAACTCGACGGACTCGAGGTCTGCAAGCGCCTGCGCGCGCAGAGCACGGTGCCGATCATCATGCTCACGGCACGCGACGACGAGCTGGACAAGGTGCTCGGCCTCGAGCTCGGCGCCGACGACTACATCACCAAGCCGTTTTCGATCCGGGAGTTCCGGAGCCGGGTGCGGGCGCTCCTTCGGCGGGCATCCCTGCCTTCGCAGCACGACCGGCGCGAGAGCGAGACGATCGAGGTGAACGGTCTCCGCATCGACTCCGGGCGCCGCTCGGTCGAGTTGCGAGGAGCGGCGGTTCAACTGACCTACGTCGAATTCGAGCTGCTCCGCACTCTTGCGAGCAATCCGGGGCGGGTCTACAGCCGTCGACAGCTCCTCGAGGCGCTCTGGGGCGACTCCGCCTACAGGGAGCCGAGGACGATCGACGTCCATGTCCGTCATCTTCGGGAGAAGCTGGAGCGCGACGCGAGCGAACCCGAGTACATCCTGACCGTGCGCGGGGCGGGATACCGCTTCCGGGACTCCTGATGCGACTTCGCACGGTTGGGCTCAAGCTGAGCCTTGCGCTCATCGCCCTAGTCGCCGGCGCGCTGGCGATCGTCTACATCGCCGTCGTCCCGACCCTCGAAGCCCGGCTGGTGGACGGCCGTCTGAAACAGCTCCACCGGGTGTCGGACGCGGTCGTAGGGGAGCTCGCACTGCGGGATCCGCTCGATTGGCGCTCGCTCATCGAGACAGAAGCCCAGCGGCGAGGCGTTCGGATCGTCATCTACGAGCTCGCGAGCGAGTCTCCGCCGATGTTCATTCGTGCGATCCATCAATCGAGTCCCCTCGGCCAGCCGGACGATGACCCGATCGCGAAACGGGCGGGCGAGGGTGGCCGCACGGAGGACGGCGTGCTCGAGCGCGGCGGCGCGCAGTTCGCGGAGGTTGCCGTGCCGTTTGCCGGCGTGTTCGTGATCCTCGTCTCGGCGCCCCTCGACGACGCCCTCGAGAACGTCAGGCTGGTTCAGCGAAGGCTTCTCGCCGCCGGCCTGCTGGCGCTCTTGGCTGCCGCTGCGGTCGGATTCGCGCTCGCGCGGATCTTCGCGCGACGAATTCATCGACTGGAACGGGCCGCTGACCGCATAGCCGGAGGGCGGTTCGACGAGCCCGTCGTCGATCCGAGCGCGGACGAGCTCGGAGAGCTCGCCGGCGCCTTCGACAGCATGCGGGTGAGGCTGGCCGCTCTCGAGCGGGCCCGCCGCGAATTCATCGCGAACGCATCTCACGAGCTGCGCACGCCGATATTCGCCCTCGGCGGCCAGGTCGAGCTCCTGACCGAGGAGGACATGGACGAGACCACCCGGACGGAGTTCCTCGGAGAGATGCGACTTCAGGTCGAGCGCCTCACGAAGCTCGCCACCGGCCTGCTCGACCTGACCCGGCTCGACGCTGGCCGTCTCCACGTGGAGGTCGCCGCGGTCGATCTGGGCGAGATTGCATCCTCTCTCGCAGGCGAATTCGGCAGCGTCGGACGCGAACGGGGGCATGTGCTCACGGTGGAGGCCGACCCCGAGACTCTCGCCCTCGCCGATGAGGAGCGCGTGCACCAGATCGGACGAATCCTCGTGGAGAATGCGATCATTCACACGCCCGAAGGCACGGAGGTGCGGCTGGGAACGGTCCGGCTTCCAGGGGCCGTCGGGCTCCAGGTCGAGGACGATGGGCCGGGGATCAGGCCGGACGATCGCCAGCAGGTCTTCGAGCGGTTCTATCGGGCCGAGGGTGCGGTAACGGCCGGATCCGGCCTCGGTCTCGCAATTGCGAGGGAGCTCGCATCTGTCATGGGTGGCGAGATCGAACTCGTGTCCCGGCCTCGCTCCACCGTTTTCACGTTGAAACTCCCTGCCAGCACAGCACTCAGAGAGGAGCTCGAGCCGGCCCTCGGCCGCTAGCCCGTTTTCACGTGGAACGCCGGCGCCGTGACCTCCACGCCGCGTGGCTACAGTGGGCGGCCGTGCGCCCTTCGGCCGCCGCAGTTCTCGCGCTAGTGGCCGCCTTGGTCGGCGGCGTCGTCTCCGTGGTCGCTGCCGACCGGACAGGGCTGATCGGCGGTCGTTCCGAGACAGTGTTCATCTCCGGCTCGGGAGCGGCGTTGCCCGTCGAGCGCGAGATCGAGGCGCCCTCAACCGCCCGGCCGCTGCTCGGCAACGGCTTCGATCCCGCGGAGATCTTCAGCAGGCGGAGCCGTGGGGTCGTCACCGTCTATGCGTACTTCGACGGCCGTCCACCGGCGCAGCACGCTGCTCAGGGCTCGGGGTTCCTCGTTTCCCGCGAGGGCTACGTCCTCACGAGCGCGCACGTCGTTACGACCGCAGGAGAGGGGGAGGGCATTCCGGACGCCGCAGATCGCGTCTTCGTCGCCTTCCGTGACGGCGACCGCATCCCGGCGACGGTCGTCGGCTGGGACGTGTATGACGACGTGGGGGTGCTGAAGGTTGATTCCGCGGCGCACGCCATCGAGCCCGTGCCGCTCGGCGACTCTGCCGGCGTCGTCGTCGGCGAACCTGTCGCGGCTCTCGGAAGCCCGTTCGGCAACGAGAACTCGCTTGCAGTCGGGGTGGTCTCGGCCACTCGGCGGTCGATCGACTCCCTGACGTCGGAGTACACGGTCGCCAACGCGATTCAGACCGATGCGCCGATCACACACGGAAATTCGGGCGGCCCGCTGTTCGATGCCCGCGGCCGCGTGATCGGGATCAATGCGCAGATTCGTAGCGAATCCGGTCAAGCCGAGGGTGTCGGGTTCGCGATCCCGATCAACGCCGCGAAGCGATCGTTCGCGCAGCTCGTCCGCAATGGCCGAGTTGCGTATGCGTACGTGGGAATCAACGCCGAGGATCTGACGCCGACGATCGCCCGGCGTTTCGGCTACCGGGTCGAGCGGGGCGCGGTGATCGCATCGGTGGTGCCGGACAGCCCGGGAGCGCGGGCGGGGCTCCGCGGTGGCAACGAGAATCGTCGACTCAACGGCGTCGAGTTCCGCTACGGCGGAGACGTCGTCGTCCGGATCGGCCAACAGGCCGTCGGGAGCGCGGACGATCTCGTCAGAGTCGTGAGCGAGCGACTGGCTCCGGGGCAGGTCGTCCATTTCACCGTCTTCCGGAAGGGCGAGCGGCTGGTGATGCCGGTTCGGCTCGGCGAGCGCCCGCGCCGCCCCAAGCTCGATCGTTGACCGAGCCGTCGGTTTAAGGCGGCTCCCGGGTTGGGAATAGTCCCCCCAAGCCCGCCGACGAGTCACCGCATCCCATCCGAGAATCTGATAAAAACTCCGTAAATATGAGTAGGTCTACCGGCACGCCGCAGGCTGCGGCCGACGCGCGCACAGTGCGTCTGACGATTCCGGCGAAAGCCGAGTACATCAGCCTCGTCCGCCTCGCTCTGAGCGGACTGTCGCAGACCCAGCAGCTTCCCGACGACACCCTCGGCGACCTCAAGCTTGCCGTGACAGAAGCTTGTTCCAACTCGGTCCGTCATGCCTACACCGACGACGGCGCCGGGTCCGTGGAGATCGTCTACGAACTGCATCCCGATCGCCTCATCGTCGAGGTTTCGGACAACGGAGGCGGCTTCACGGTTGCCGAGACCGAGGGAATGAACGACGGTGCGCTCACCGAGGGAGGGTTGGGCATCGCGATCATGCGCGAGCTCGCCGACGAGTTAGAGCTCGGACCGGGCAAGGACGGGCAGGGATCTCGCCTTCGGCTCGTAAAGTTCATACCAGCGTAGGCCCGAGACACACCGGCGCACTCCGGTCAAGACCCCTCCAGCATGCTTCAACTCGTCAACGTCGGAACCAAGTCGCTCGTCGATTACGCGACGATCTCCGGCCGTGGGCTGATGGCCGAGATCCAGCGGCTCGCAGCTCCCCTCGAAGGCAAGCGTGTGCTTCATCTGTCGGCGACGGCGTTCGGCGGCGGCGTCGCGGAGATCAACTACACGCTCGTGCCTCTCATGCAGAGCGCTGGGCTTCAGGCGGACTGGCGGATCATTCATGGGCAGGACGAGTTCTTCAATGTCACGAAGCAGATCCACAACTCGCTGCAGGGGAGTCCCCAGGGTCTCACCACGGAGCAGGAGGAGATCTTCCACCGCTACAACGCCCTCAATGCTGCCGAGATCGACGACGCCGACTACGACTTCATCATCGTCCACGACCCGCAGCCGGCTGCCGTCATCGATCACTTCCCCGACTCACGTGCTCGCTGGATCTGGCGCTGCCACATCGATCTCTCGGCTCCCAACGAGGACGTCCTCGGCTTCTTGTTGCCGGCTATTTCCCGCTACGACGCCGCGATCTTTCACCGCCCAGAGTACGTCCCGGCCGCCGAGGAGCTGCGCGAGGCGGCCTTCATCTGGCCGCCCGCGATCGATCCGCTGACGCCGAAGAACATGGCCCTCTCTCCCGAGGACGCGGCGTACATCGTCGACCAGTTCGGAATCGACGTGGAGCGCCCGTTACTGACACAGGTGTCGCGTTTCGATCCGTGGAAGGACCCGCTGGGCGTGATCGACGCCTTCCGGATCGTCCGCGAGCGCCACCCGGGCATCCAGCTCGCGCTCGTCGGATCGATGGCGCACGATGATCCCGAGGGGTGGGAGTTCTACAACCAGACCGTGGCCTACGCCGGCGGCGACCCGGACATCTTCATCCTGTCGAACCTCAACAACATCGGGTCAGTCGAGGTCAATGCCTTCCAGGTTCACTCGGCAGCCGTCCTTCAGAAGTCCATTCGCGAGGGCTTCGGCCTCACGGTGACCGAGGCACTGTGGAAGAACCGGCCGACCGTTGCCGGCCGTGTCGGCGGCATTCCGGTGCAGATACAGGAGGGGGAGACGGGCTGGCTCGTGGACTCCGTTGACGAGTGCGCCGCCGCGTGCCTGGAGATTCTCGGCGACCCCGATGGTGCCTATCGGCGCGGGCGGCGTGGGAAGGAGTACGTCCGTCAGCACTTCCTGACGCCCAGGCTCCTGCGCGACTGGCTCGCGCTCTTCAACCGGCTGAACGGAACCGACACGGGCGAGACGCAGCTCGTGACCGTCTCGGCCGGAACTGTCTGAGCGCTCGCAGACGCCCGATTTCGCTGGGGTAGGGTCCTGCCGATGGGCTCGCGCCGCAAGCTGATCGTCGTCTCGAATCGCGGCCCCGTCACGTTCAGCCGGAGTAGCGACCGCGGCCGCCGGGCACATCGAGGGGGCGGAGGACTCGTGACTGCCCTCCGCAGCCTCGTCGAGTTGCACGACGTGACCTGGATCGCGAGTGCGATGAGCGTAGAAGACCGCGCCGTTGCCGACGAGGCGGGCTACGAGGCGATCGCCGAGACCGCGCGCGACGGCTCCACCTACCGGCTTCGGCTCGTTGCCCACGATCCGTCGGCTTACGACTGGTTCTACAACGTGGTCGCGAATCCGACACTCTGGTTCCTCCAGCACTACCTCTGGGACCTTGCGCGCTCGCCGAATCTCGATCGGGGCTTGCATCGCGCCTGGAATGAGGGCTACGTGACGGTCAATGCCGGTTTCGCCGACGCTGTGGTGTCCGAGCTGGAGGCGGAGCCGGAGGCGGTGGTCCTCTTCCACGACTACCACCTCTATCTCGCGCCGCGTTTCGTTCGGACACGGCTTCCCGAGGCTTCGCTCGCGCACTTCGTGCACATTCCGTGGCCTGAGCCGGACCTCTGGCGCGTTCTCCCGGAGGCGATCCGCAGAGCGTTACACGACGGCCTGCTCGCAAACGATGTCGTCGGCTTCCATACGGAGCGCTGGCGTCGGAACTTCGTGCGCTCCTGCGTCGACATCGTTGGCGCAGAGGGAGACCCTGCGGAGGGCACGGTGGAGTACGACGGACGCCGCATCAGCGTCAATGCCCGGCCCATCTCCGTCGACCCTGCCGAGTTCGACGAGCTCGCCGCGAGCGCTCCCGTGCTCGAGCGCGAGGCCGAACTCGTCGCTTCTCGCCCCGAGTGGCTGGTTCTCCGCGTCGACCGGACCGATCCGTCGAAGAACGTCGTTCGAGGCTTTCGCGCCTTCGAGCGCTTCCTCAAGGATCATCCCGAGCTGCACGGCCGGGTCGGAATGCTCGCCCTTCTCGACCCGAGCCGTCAGGACATCCCCGAGTACGCCGAGTACCTCGCGGCGATCCAACGTGTCGCCCGGGAGGTCAACGACGACTTCCAGCGTGACGGATGGACGCCGATCGACCTGCGAATCGCGGACGACTTCCACGCCTCCGTCGCCGCGTACAAGCAGTACGACGTCCTGCTCGTGAACGCGATCTTCGACGGACTGAACCTCGTGGCCAAGGAAGGGCCGCTCGTCAACGAGCGCGGCGGCGTCCTGATCCTCTCCGAGAACGCCGGCGCGCACGAGGAGCTCGCCGAGTGGGCGATCAGCGTCAACCCGTTCGATCTCACCGGTCAGGCCGAGGCGATCTATGCCGCGCTCGAGATGCCGCTCGGGGAGCGGCGCGTTCGTCTGAACGCGATCCGCGCCCACATCCGTGAACACGATGTCTCGCAGTGGGTCGAGGCCCAGCTCACCGACGTCGATGCTGCCGTCGAGAGCGCTCGGGCCCGGCCGTGACCGAGTTCTCGCACATCGACGAGGGGGGTGGGGTGCGGATGGTCGATGTCGGCGCCAAGGCGGTCTCGCGGCGGCGCGCGAGCGCCCGCGCCCACCTCGCAATGCGTCCGGACACGGCTCGCCGTCTCGGAGAGCTTCCAAAGGGAGACGCCCTGACCACGGCAAAAGTGGCAGGAGTACTCGCCGCCAAACGTACGAGCGATCTCATTCCGCTCTGTCATCCTCTACCTCTCTCATGGATCGACGTAGTCGTTGCCATCGTAGACAACGGCGCGGACGTCACAGCCACCGTCGAGACGACTGCGCAGACCGGCGTCGAGATGGAGGCGCTGGTTGCGGCTACCGTCGCCGCGCTCACCGTCTACGACATGGCGAAAGCGCTCGACGACTCGATGGTGCTGGCCGACGTACGTCTTCTCGAGAAGACCAAGGACGACGTCTGAAAGCGGCCGTCCTGACCGTCTCTGACGGCGTCGCACGCGGTGAGCGGACCGACGAGAGCGGCGCAATCCTCGAGAGACTTCTCTCGGAGGCGGGGTTCGACGTCGTGCGTCGAGTGGTCGCGGACGAGCGAAGCGAGATCGCCGAGGCGATCGAGGAGCTGACCGACGAGGCGGGCCTGGTCGTGACGACGGGCGGCACCGGGGTTGCCTCCCGCGACGTCACCCCGGAGGCAACCGCGTCGGTAGTGGAGCGCCAGGTTCCGGGCATCAGCGAGGCGATCCGTGCAGATGCCGCGGCGCGAACGCCGCACGGACTCCTTTCCCGTGGGGTCGCCGGCATTCGAGGGTCTGCCCTCGTGGTCAACCTCCCGGGTTCGCCCGGAGGCTGCCGGGACGGCTTCGCCGTGATCCGGGAGGCGCTACCCCATGCGATCCGGCTGCTCGCCGGCGAGCAGGGCGGCCATCGCCAGACGTAAAAGCATCCGGCGCAGTCTCCGCACAGAGGCGTCACCCATCTGTGCGCCTCCCGCCGATACGATCGCAGCGGGGAGGAGGTGGGCGGTGCCTAGACACAGGAACATGGTGGTGCCGGCTCGATCGTGATCCGTGCCTCCGGGCTCGGACGCAGGTTCGGCGAGCGCCGGGTTCTCAAGGGGATCGATTTTCAGCTCGACCGGGGCGAGTTCCTGCTCGTGACCGGCCCGAACGGCTCCGGAAAGACGACGCTGCTTCGCCTCCTCGCGGGACTGCTCGCGCCCACCGACGGCACACTCGAGGTCGAGATCGACCGTGGACGCGTCGGATTCCTCGGCCATGAGCCACTGCTCTACCGAGACCTGACTGCGCTCGAGAACCTCGACCTGTACGGTCGCCTCTACCGAGTCTCCGAGCGGCGGGAGCGGGCCGGGATGCTCCTCGAGCGGTACGGCCTCTGGGAGGCCCGCGCCGAGCCCACAGCGAGCTTTTCCCGCGGGATGATGCAACGGCTCGCGCTCTGCCGGACGCTGCTCCACCAACCGGAGCTCCTGCTGCTCGACGAGCCTTTCAGTGCCTTGGATACGGAGGGGGCGGAGCTTCTCGACGCGGAGCTCGGAGGCAACGGGCCCCGAACGGTCGTCGTCGCAAGCCACCAACCTGAGCGAATCGCGGCGCACTCCACTCGTCGACTCGCCCTCGCATGACGGGGTACCTCTCCGATGTCGCGGCTCTCGCGCGCAAGGATCTCGTCGTCGAGCTCCGCACTCGCGACACCGTTCCGTCGATGTTGCTCTTCGTCGTTGCGGCGCTGGTCGTATTCCACTTCGCGCTTCCTGAAGGGAGCTCACGGCTCGCCGCCGGAGGCATGCTCTGGATCGCTCTCCTCTTCACCGCGCTGCTCGCGCTCGTACGGGCCTTCGTTGGAGAACGTGACGAGGGGACGCTCGACGGCCTGCTGCTTGCTCCATGCGACCGGAGCGCAATCTGGCTCGGCAAGACGCTCAGCGTCCTCGCCTTCCTGCTCTTCGCCGAGGCCGTTGCGCTCCCCGCGTTCGCCCTCTTCTACGAGCCCCTGACATGGGAGCTCGTCGCCGGGGTCGCGCTCGCGAACGTCGGAATCGCAACCGTAGGAACGCTTCTGGGGGCAATGGCGGCCGCGACACGCGCCCGGGAGCTACTCCTGCCGCTGCTCTTCCTGCCGGTCGCGCTTCCGCTCGTCGTAGGCGGCGTCGGGGCGACTCTGGCCGACGAGCCGGGCCGCTACCTAGCCTTCCTCGGCCTCTACGACCTGATCTTTGCGATCCTGTCGTGGGCAAGCTTTGAGTACGTCGTTACGGAATAACGGCGCCGCCCTTCTCTCTCTGGCAGCGGCGGCCCTTCTCGTCGCGGGCATTTCGCTCGCGCTCTTCTGGGCGCCCGAAGACGTAGACCAGGGGATCTTGCAGAAGATCTTCTACGTCCATGTGCCTGTCGCATTGACCGCCTACGCCGCCTTCGGATGGGGCGCCTGGAAGGCGTTGCGACTCCTTTGGAAGGGTGGCGACCGCTACGACCTCGAGAGCTACACGGCGGTGCACATGGGCGTCATCTTCGGCGTGCTCACGCTCGTGACCGGCTCGATCTGGGCAAAGGCCTCGTGGGGCCACTGGTGGGTCTGGAGCGAGCGCCAGCTGACGCTCTTCCTGATCCTGTTCCTCTTCTACTCGGCCTATTTCATGCTCCGCTACTCGACCGACCCCGGGCCGCGAAGGGCCCGGACCTCGGCCGTCTACGCGCTATTCGGCGTTGCCCTGATCCCCGTCAGCTTCCTCGCGATCAGGCTTGCGGAAGGTTTGATCCACCCCGTGGTCTTCACGCGCGACGGGCCTCAAATGGACGGTGCGATGTTCCTGACGTTCTGCGTCTGCCTCGCCGGGATGCTGGCACTGGGCGGTGGTCTCTATCTCCTGGAGCTCGCGGGTAAGCGAGCCGACGCGAGCCTGCAAGAGCTCCGCGAGCGGCTCACATGAGCACCGGCGAGAAATACCTGGCAGCGGCCTACCTCGTCCTGTTCGGCGTCCTGCTCCTCTACCTCGTCCTCATCGCGCTCAAGGTAGGTCGTCTCGAGCGCGAGCTCGCCGAGCTGGCGGAGGAACTGCGAGAGCGGCCAGGGGGCGTCGTTGGCTGAGCTCCTCGTCTGGCCGGCGCTGCTCGCCTACGGCGAAGCGGCGTTCGCATACGCCGGCGACGTCCGCAGCCCCGGGCGGTTCGGGCGGTTCGCAACGTGGGGTGTCCGCGTGGGCTGGCTCGCGCAGACGGCTCTTCTCACCTTCCAGGCTCTCAGCGCAGACGGCTTCCCCTGGAACTCCTGGGCCGGCTCGCTCAACCTCTTCGTCTGGCTGGTGGTCAGTGCATACCTGATCTGGGGTTGCAGCCCGCGCTTTCGGCTCCTCGGCCTGGCGGTCATGCCGCTCGCAGCGCTGCTCCTCGCTCTCTCGTACGTCGCCGGCGGAACGGAAGGCGGCAGCGGCCTCGCCTGGAGCGACGTCCTCCTCGTCGTCCACGTCGCACTCGTGCTCGCGGCGTTCGCCGGATTCACGGTGGCCGGCGGCCTCGCGGCCCTCGAGCTCTGGCAGGAGCGAGTCCTCAAGCGTCGTCCGGCGGGAATCCTGCGGCTGCGCGCCCCCTCGCTCGTTGCGCTCGACCGGCTCACGATTGCGACTGTCGCCGTCTCGCTCGTAACGCTCACCGCCGGAATCATCCCCGGCCTCGCGCGTCTTCCCGAGAGCGGCCTCGACGTCCTCGTCGTCGGAACGGCCGTCCTGTGGATCCTTGGCGCCGCGATTCTCTATCTCCGCGTGCGAGCGGGCCGGCGTGAGCTCGCCGCTGCGCTCGCCCTCGGGGCGCTCGGCGCCGTCATCGTCCTTCAACTCGGACTCCTAGCGACCCACGTCGCATGAGGCTGCTTCTAGTCGGAACCTCGCACCGCCTGGCCCCCGTCGAGGTTCGGGAGCGTGTGGCGTTGGACTCAGACGGGGAGGCTGCGCTCGCTCGCCGGCTGGGAGAAGGCGGTGAGGCTGTCTGCCTCTCGACGTGCAACCGAACCGAGCTGTACCTCGCCGCAGCCGACACGGAGGTGGCCGGCGAGCGCGCAACCGTCGAACTGGCCGACCTCGGAAGGATCCCCCGTGGCGAGCTCGAGCCCTACCTCTATCGCCTGGAGCAGGATGCCGCTGCGACGCATCTCTTCCGCGTAGCAGCCGGACTGGATTCGCTCGTGCCCGGCGAAGGCGAGATCCAGGGACAGGTGCGGGCGGCCTATGAGCGAGGTGCGGTCGGGCCACTTCTCGACCGGTTGTTCCGGCATGCATTGCAGACGGGGAAGCGCGCTCGTTCGGAGACGGCGATCGGAGAAAGGCCCGCGTCGGTCGCCTCTGCAGCTGCAGCCCTGGCAGCCCAGGTCTTCGGCGACCTCTCGGGTAGAGAACTGCTCGTCGTCGGTGCCGGAAAAGTGGGACAGCTCGCCGCGAAGCACCTCGTGTCGCGGGGAGCAGCGCTCACCGTCGTTGCGAACCGAACCTTCGACCGCGCCTCCGCGCTGGCGTCACAGTTCGAAGCTTCGGCACAGCCGCTCGACAGCGTGGAGAGTCAGCTTTCCGAGGCGGACATCGTCGTTTCCTCGACGAGCGCCCGCGAGCAGATCGTCTCGCGGGAGCAGGTCGAGCGCGCCCTGCCGGCCCGCAAGGGCCGCCCGCTCCTCCTGCTTGATCTGGCAGTGCCCCGCGATCTCGACCCGGCCATCCGGGAGCTCCATGGCAGCTTCCTGTTCGACATCGACGATCTGCAGGCTGTCGTCGAGGAGACCTTGACAGGGCGGCGCGGCGAGGCTGTCCGTGCCGAGGAGATCGTGGCCGCCGAAGGGGAGCGGTTCCGCGACTGGCTCGGGTCTCTCGATGCCGTCCCTGCGATCGCGTCGCTTCGGGATCGAGCCGAGTCGATTCGCCGCGGCGAGCTCGCGAAGGCAAGCCCACGCCTGGCCGGTCTCTCGGAACGCGAGCGGTACGCTGTCGAATCGCTCACGAGCCAGATCGTGAACAAGCTCCTACACCAGCCGATCATGCGGCTCAAGGAAGCCGGGCCCGGGGAGGACGGGGAGCAGCGTGCTCCTGAGGGTCGGCTCCAGGGGTAGTCGGCTCGCGCTGATGCAGGCCGAGCTCGCCGTCCAGCGTCTGCGGCGACCCGGTCTCGAGTTCGCACTCGTCCCGATCACGACGGCGGGCGACCGCGACCGCTCCCGCCCATTCGGCGAGATCGGTGCCCGCGGGGTCTTCGTGAAGGAGCTGGAGGAGGCGCTGCTCGAGGGCCGGATCGATCTGGCCGTCCACTCGGCGAAGGACATGACCTCGACGGATACGGAAGGTTTGACGGTCGGGGCGTATCTCCCCCGTGAGGATCCGCGTGACGCCCTCTGCGGCACCGCAGAGCTGAAGCCGGGGATGCGGATCGGGACGGCATCAGTGCGGCGCAGGGTGCAACTCCTCGCCCTCGAGCCCGAGCTTCGGATCGAGCCCTTGCGCGGCAATATCGACACGCGCCTCCGTAAGCGCGGCGAGCGCGGGCTCGACGCGGTGGTGCTCGCCGCTTGCGGCCTTGACCGGCTTGGCCTCGGCGCGAACATCGACCGCCGCTTCGAGGCGGATGAGATGCTGCCCGAGGCCGGGCAGGGCGCGCTCGCCCTCCAGGTCCGGGCGGGCGACGACGGCGCGGTTGACCAGGTCGACGACGCGGAGACCAGGCGGCGGGTTGAGAGCGAGCGAGCATGCCTCGCCGCTGTCGGCGGCGGCTGCCTCGCCCCCGTCGCAGCCCACCACGACGGTACGTCACTGTCCGCGCTCGTCGCGGCCGAGGACGGGAGCTGGCTCGAGCGTCTCGGGGGTGACGACCCCACCCTGCTCGGACGTGAGCTGGCCAGGATCGCCGATGCGCGTCGCCCTGACGCGGCCTGACGGCCAGAATGAGGAGCTCGCCGCCCGGCTCCGCCGAGCCGGGCACGAGGTCGGGGTTCACCCCCTGATTGCGATCGAGCCGCTCGGCGACGATCCGGTCGGCCTCGACGGCTACGACTGGCTGGTCGTGACGAGCGCGAACGGCGCGGTCGAGCTCGCACGGCGGGCGGTCGGTCGCCCTGCGCGGATTGCAGCCGTCGGAGACGCCACCGCGGCAGTTCTGCGCGAGGCTGGGTTCGACGTCGACCTCATCCCCGCCCGCTCCAGCCAGGAAGGTCTCCTGGAAGAGCTTCCCGCCTCGCCGGGAAGGGTCCTCCTCGCCGCCGCGTCCGATGCGCGCACTCTTCTACTGGAGCGAACGGGAGC
>JACDAN010000159.1 GCA_013695385.1 Actinomycetota bacterium
AAGCCGCCCGGGACCTACTCGTCCTCTACCTCTATCCGCGCGCCGGACCCGGCGCGGGAGCGCCGCCTTCGGGGGGACGAGGCGCCCGGCGCACGCGGCTGCACGCGGCTGCACGCCGCAGTCGTGCGGCTTTCGCGACCACGGCGCGGAGCTACGCGAGCTCGGCGCCACCGTGCTCTGCTCTCGGCGCAGCCGATCGCCGACCAGCGCGAAGCGGTCGAACCCTTCGAGTTCGACGGGGCACGCCTCTACAAGCGCCTCGCCCTCGTCGCAGAGGCCGGGACGATCGTCAAGGTCTTCTACCCGGTTTACCGTCGGACGAGAACGCCGCCGAGGTCACGGCGTGGCTCCGCGGGAGAACGTCGTGACCTACTCGATCGTCGCCCGAGACGCTGAGACCGGCGAGCTCGGTGTCGCCGTCCAGTCGCGGGCATTTCAAAGCGGCGCCGCTGTGCCCTTTTCGCGATCCCCGGTCTCGGAGCCGTCGCGACCCAGGCGTTCAGCGAGCGGAGCTACGGCCCGCTGGGCCTCGAGCTCATCCGCGACGGCAAGACGCCGGAGCAGGGGCTCGCCGCACTGGTCGCCGCCGATCAGGATGGTGCCCTTGTCGTGGAGACCGAGCGCCATCAGGTTGCGCTCGCCATGGTGGGTGCCGATCCCGATCGTCTCCTCAGCGTGACCGAGCGCGCCGCCGTACTCCTTCGACCTCATCGACAGCCGGGCGCGGGTTCGGACGAGATAGCCGTACTCGACGGTCTGAGCTTGCCGGCCAGCAATCGCTCCGCACGAGTGAACCACGCCTTGGCGAGGGGAGACCGCTGTGCTCGAGCTCCCGTCCGATCTTCAGTGCGAGCGCGGCGGCCAGCGGCTCCTCAGCGCGCTCCAGGCGAGCCGCGAAGGCTCGGGTTCGGGCGTCGATGCACTCGTCTACGCGGCCGGTCCACCACGCGACCTCTCCGAGCATCTCCAGCTCGTCGGGCTCCGCCAGCTGCCGGCCGTCGATCTCGCTGAGCAGGGCATACGCCTGGGGCCAAGCCCCGCTCGCGGCGGCGGCTCGGGCCTGTGCCAGCCTTTCCGCGACTTCGGCCACGCACTAGGATCGTACTCATGACCGGCTCGGTCGAACAGCTGCATTTCACGCCGAGCGACGAGGCGAACCAGCTCCTCGCGCGTGATCCGCTCGCGCTCCTGATCGGGTTCGCGCTCGACCAGCAAGTCACTGTTCAGACGGCGTTCGCCGGCCCGCAGAAGTTGAAGGAGCGGCTCGGCACCATCGAGGCTGCGCAGCTCGCGACGATGGATCCCGAGCGGCTCGAGACTGCCTTTCGCGAGAAGCCCGCCGTCCACCGCTTCCCGGGCGCCATGGCCACCCGGGTGCGCGAGCTCTGTGCGATGGTCGACGAGGAGTACGGCGGCGACGCCTCTCGGCTCTGGCGTGAGGCGGGTGACTCGGCAGAGCTCCGCCGCCGGATCGAGGCACTGCCGGGCTTCGGCCAGATGAAGGTCAAGGCGCTCGGCGCCGTCCTCTTCAAGCGCTTCGGGGTGGAGGCTGCCGCCGACCTCACCCCACCCCACCCCACGCTCGGCGACGTCGATTCCGCCGAGGCGCTCGAGCGCTACCAGGCGGCGAAACGGGAGCACAAGGCGAAGATGCGCGCGCAGCGCGCGTGAGAGACCGGCCGGGCGCCATCGCCTATGTGACCCGCCCGGCCCCTGTGGAGTGGGAGCTGCTGCTCTTCGACGTGATCGGGGAGCCGGGCTACGAGGCGATCGTTCCAGGCGGTGGGATCGAGCCCGGCGAGTCGCCCGAAGAGGCTGCGGTTCGCGAGACGCTGGAGGAAACGGGCCTCGAGGTTCGGATCCTCCGCGAGCTCGGCGTCGACGAGGGCACACATTTCTTCCGCGCGATGGCGGTCGGGCCGACCGACGACGAGTGGGAGCTCGGCAACGGCGAGGTTCGCTGCTACTGGGCGCCGATCGCAGGCGACCTCGTGGTCTGGGGAAGGCGCGGCGACCTGCTACCGAGCCTGAAGCGGCAGCGAGTGCTGGCGTACATCACGCGCGACACCGAGCGCGGCCGCGAACTACTCGTTTTCGAGCAGGACGAACCGGACTCGGGCGTCCAGGTGCCGGCCGGGCGACTCGACCCGGGGGAGGAACTGGAGCCGGCGCTGCTCCGGGAGATCGCTGAGGAGTCCGGGCTGGAGAACGTCCGCGTTCTCCGCGCGCTGGAGGATTTCGAGGCGCACTACGAGAGCCGGTACGAGAACCACGGTTTCCACCTCGTTGCGGACAAAGACCTACCGGACGAGTGGGATCACGTCGTTTACGGCGATGGGGACGACGCTGGCCTGACGTTCCGCTACCGCTGGGTCCCGATCGAGCCGGGACTTCACCTTTTCGAGCGACCCCATCCGCTGATCCGCCGGCTCCTGGAGCCGATAGAGAACGTGTGAAGAACTGCCCTCCTCACCCTCATCGGCCTGGCCCTGCTCGTAGGCGGAAGGCCGGCGGAGGCGCTGCGTCACCCCGCGGCGCCCCGGTGTCCCGTCTTCCCGGCGTCGAACGCGTGGAACCAGCGCGTCGACCGCCTGCCGGTCGCCCCCAACTCGGACGCTGTCATCCGCTCGATCGGCGCGGACGAGACTCTGCATCCCGACTTCGGCTCCGGGCTCTGGGAGGAGGCGCCGATCGGAATCCCGATCACGGTCGTCCGGGGGCGGCAGCCCAAGGTTCGCGTCCGGTTCGAGTACGCCGACGAGAGCGATCGCGGGCCGTATCCCATCCCGCCGAGCGTCAAGATCGAGGGCGGGCGTCAGTCCGACGGAGATCGCCATGCGCTGATCCTCGACCGCGACAACTGTCGGCTCTACGAGCTCTTCGCCCTCTACCCCATCTCCGGCGGCGGCTGGCGTGCCGGATCAGGGGCGATCTGGAATCTGCGCTCGAACCGCCTGCGCCCGGCCGGCTGGACATCGGCCGACGCCGCCGGCCTCCCCATCCTCCCCGGCCTCGCCCGGTACGACGAGGTCGCACGGGGACGGATCGACCACGCGCTCCGGTTCACCGTCAGCCGAAGCAGGCGCGCCTACGTCTACCCCGCCCGCCATTACGCGAGTAGCGCGACGGATCCGAACCTGCCGCCGATGGGCCTCCGGCTGCGGCTCAAGGCGAGCTTCCGAACCACCGGCTACCCGCGCCAGGCGCGGATCATCCTCGAGGCGCTGAAGCGGTACGGAATGCTCGTCGCCGACAACGGCTCCGACTGGTTCATCACCGGCGCGCCGGATCCCCGCTGGTCGAACGAGCAGCTCCGCGCTCTGAAGCGCGTCCCCGGCTCGGCCTTCGAGGTCATCGCACCGCGGCCCTAGTCAGCACGCAGCTTCCGGAGCGCCGGCCCGAGCGACTGCCCGCCGCGGAGCGTCGGCTCGAAGAGGTCGCCGTACCGATCGACGCGCTGGAGCGCCTCGCGCATGCCGAAGTCGCGCGGGCGGACCCGCTCGCCGAGCTCCTCCCACCGCAGCGGAGCCGACACCGGCGCACCGGGCTTCGGCCGAACCGAGTACGCGGAGGCGATCGTCTTGCCGTGCCCGTTCTGGCGGTGGTCGACGAGGACGCCGCGCCGCTTCTTCTTCAGCCACTCGGTCGTCACGAGGCCGGGGTGCTCCTGTTCCAGCCCACGCGAGACGCGCTCGGCGAACTCATACGTCTCCGGAAAGGACGACCGCCGCACGATGGGAACGAGCACGTGAATTCCGTCAGCCCCGCTCGTCTTCACGTAGCAGCGGAGGTCGAGCCGCTCCAGGGCTTCCCGGACGAGGTGCGCGACGCGGATCGCCTGGGAGAAGCCGTTCCTCGAGGCTGGCGGGTCGAGGTCGAAGACGACGTAGTCCGGCCGCTCCGGGAGGTCGCCTCGCGAATACCAGGCGTTCATGTCGATGCAGTTCATCTGCACCATCCACGCGAGAGCCGCCGCCTCATTCACGAGGACGAAGTCGACGAGGCGAGGCCCGCCTTCGCGCGGCAGTGTCCGGAACTGCCGCGTCGGGATCCAGGACGGAAGCCCCCTCGGCGCTTGCTTCTGGAAGTACGGCGTCTCGCGGATGCCATGGGGGTAGCGCTTCAGCGTGAACGGCCGATCGCGCAGGTGTGGGATCAGCGCCGGTGCGGCGTCGCGGTAGTACGCCGCGATGTCGCCCTTGGTCACGCCGTCCCCCGGGAAGAGGATGCGTTCGCCGCTCGTCAGCCGGACGGAGCGCCGGCCGAGGCGGAATTCCTCCGCACTAGCCAACCCCAGCCAGCAGGAACGCCCGGTTCTCGCGCAGCATCTCGCGAGCGATCACGAGTCGCTGAATCTGATTCGTGCCCTCGTAGATCTGGGTGATCTTGGCGTCGCGCATCATCCTCTCGACCGGGTACTCCTGCATGTACCCGTACCCGCCGAGGATCTGGACTGCTTCGGTCGTGACCTCCATTGCCACGTCCGTGCAGTACAGCTTCGCCATTGCGCTGATCTTCGTCAGCTCGGAGCCGTCGGCGCCGTCGTCGATCATCTGGCCGCACTTGTAGAGGAGCAGGCGCGCCGCCTCGCACTTCGTCTCCATGTCCGCGAGGCTCGCCGAGATCAGCTGGTGCTGGGCAATCGGCTTGCCCATCGTCTCGCGGTTCTTCGCGTACTCGAGCGCGTAGTCGGTCGCACCCTGGGCGAGCCCGAGCCCCTGCGCGCCGATCCCCGGCCGGGAGCGGTCGAGGATCCGCATCGCGATCTTGAAGCCCTCGCCCTCCTCGCCCAGGAGGTTCGCTGCGGAGATGCGC
This sequence comes from Actinomycetota bacterium, assembly GCA_013695385.1. GTDB lineage: Bacteria > Actinomycetota > Thermoleophilia > Gaiellales > Gaiellaceae > JACDAN01. The sequence continues at coordinate 4,816 of JACDAN010000159.1, forward strand.
AGGTCGTTGAAGAAGATTTCGCCCGTCGTCGAGCCCTTGATCCCCATCTTGGGCTCGATGCGGCCGACCTCGAGACCGGGAGCGCTCGCCTCGACGACGAAGGCCGAGATCCCGGAGTGGCCCTCGGACGGCTCGGTCTTCGCGAAGACCGTGTAGAGCCCGGCGACACCGGCGTTCGTGATGAAGCGCTTCGACCCGTTGACGACGTACTCGTCGCCGTCGAGCCGGGCCTCGGAGCGCATGGCTGCGGAGTCGGAGCCCGACCCGGGCTCCGTGAGCGCGTACGCGCCGAGCCACTCCCCGGAGGCGAGCTTCGGCAGGAACCTCTGCTTCTGCTCGTCGGTTCCTGCCAGCTTGATCCCGAGTGAGCCGAGCTCCTGCACGGCGATGATCAAGCCACTCGTCGCACAGACCTTCGAGATTTCCTCGATCGCGACGAGCGTCATCAGCGCCGATGCGCCGAGCCCGCCGTACTCCTCGTCATGAAGGACGCCGAAGATCCCGTGCTCGCGGAAGACCTCGACGACGTCCCACGGGAACTCGGCCGACTTGTCGATCTCGGCCGCGCGAGGAGCGATCCGCTCCCGGGCGAGCTCGCGGATCAGCCCACGGATCTCCTGCTGTTCCTCGGTCAGCGGCTCGGTCGGCACCCCCAGATCCTATTAGCGCGCCAGCGCCCACCAGCGGGCGCGCCTGATCACGCCCCGGAGCTCGTCGCCGGGGCATTCGGTGGCGACGAACGACGAGTGCGGCCGTACCTGGCGCGCCTTCGGGAACCGGCGGCGGTACCTGAGGATCAGCCGGGCGAGCATCACGCGCGCCTCGCGCGAGACGTCGTCCCGCCCCTTGCTGTCGTTGCCGAGGAAGCACACCGCGAAGTAGCGGTCGTTGGCCGGCACCGTTCCGTTCGCCGCCGATCGGGCGCCGAAGCCGCGGCCCGTGAAGACGTAGCCGTGCCGGCAGAAGAGGTGGTTGTACGCGATGTCGTCCCAGCCTCGGTCATGCATGTGGAACGCCTGGATCGCGCGGACGCGCGCCGCGCAGTTCGCATGCAGTTGCCGCTCGTCGGCGTCCATGCCCGAGTAGTGGATTGCGACCCCACGTGCGGCCCCGGGACGAATCCTCGTACGCCTGCGTGCCGGCTGCGCGCCCCACGCCCGCCGCGAGACGAGCTTCAGCTTGGGTCGGGCAGCTTCCGTGGCTTCAAGTCCTTCCTCGTCGGGCCCTGGATCGCACGACCATCCCCTGCGTAACGGGAGCCGTGGCACGGGCAGTCCCAGCTCCGCTCCGCCGGGTTCCAGCCCACGACGCAGTAGAGGTGCTGACAGACCGGGGACATCGCGTGGAGCGTGCCCTGCTCGTCGCGATAGACCGCCGTCTTGCGGCCCCGCACCCGGATCAGGCCACCCTCGCCCGGCTTCAGATCGTCGACGGACGAACGATCCGAGCGGGCGAGGCGGTCGGAGAAGAAGTGGAGCCCGGCGCTCGCGTTCTCCTTCAGGAAGCTCTTCGTCCCAAGCGGCTTCAGCCGCTTCGAGTCGTACAGGCCGGCCCAGGCGTTCTCTCGTCCCAGGATGCGATCCGACAGGATCATCGCCGCAACTGTCCCGTTCGTCATGCCCCACTTGCTGTAGGCGGTTGCGACGAGCAGGTGCTCCGAACCACGGCGCAGCTGTCCGATGTACGGCACCTTGTCGTGGGCCATGTAGTCCTGCGTCGACCAGCGGTAGCGCACCTCGCCGGCGCCGGGCCAGTGCTCTCGCAGGAACTCCTCGAGCTCGTCGTACTTCTTGGGGGTTTCCTCCTCGTCGCCCGTCTTGTGGCCGTTGCCGCCCACCTGGAGGTAGACGTCGTCGCCGTCGCGCAGCGTCCGGATCGACCGAGTGGGTGTCCCCGCGTTGATGTACATCCCCTCCGGGTCCGCGGCGCTGCCGAGCGGCGCGGCGACCGCGTAGCTTCGATGCGGGTAGGCCCTCGTGAAGAAGAGTCCGCGGTCGAGGAACGGGAGGTGCGTCGCCAGGATCACGTCCCGGGCGCGGAGGACGCCGCCCTCCGTCTGCACCTCGCAGGGGTCGCCGTGCTTCACGTGGGTGACCGGTGAGCCCTCGAAGACATGGCTCCCATCGCCGGAAATTGTTGCGGCGAGAGCGAGCAGGTACTTGCGGGGATGGAACTGCGCCTGGTTCTCCATCCGGAGAGCCGCCTTGACCTCGAACGGGAGAGGTGTCTCGGTGACCATGGACACCGGGAGGCCCGCCGCCTTCTCGACCTCGACCTCCTCCTTGACCTGCGCCACCTGCTCGGCTCCCTCGGCGTAGGCGTAGTTCGCGCGCCGCTCGAAGTCGCAGTCGATCCCGTCCTCCTCGACGAACTGCGCGATGCGCTCGAGGGCGGCCAGGTTCGATTCGGCGTAGATCCTGGCGCCGTCGGCGCCGAAGGAGTCCTTGATCTTCGTGTAGCTCAGCCCGTGGCCCGCAGTGACCTTGGCGGTCGTGTAGCCCGTGGCGCCGCGGACGATCTGCTTCGAGTCGATCAGCGCGACGGTCTTGCCGGCGCGCTTCAGGAGAACGGCTGCAGTCACCCCCGTGATCCCGGCGCCCACGACTGCGACATCGACGGACACGCCGTCTGGGAGCGCCGGGTAGTCCGTGTCGGGCGAGGTCTCGATCCAGAAGGAGGGGCCGCCTTGGCTCATTTCAGTTTGTGGCAGACGATCGGCATCGGCGTACTCAACCTCTTGTTCGCGGGATCGCGGTCGGTGGTTCTACTCTCTCACCGATGATCTTGGAACGGGGCGTCGTGCGGACGCTGGAGCCCTCGCTGCCGAAGGCTTCGGCGCTGGCGATCGCCGGCGAGCGAGTCGCCGGCGGTGTCGGAACCCACGAAGACGCCCTCCCGAGCCCCGACCGCGTCGACCTCGGCGGCCGCTGCGTCCTCCCGGGGTTAAACGACGCACATGTCCATTTCCCCACCTGGGCTCTCGCCCGCAGGGAGGTCCGGCTCGAGGGCGTCCGCTCCGTCGACGAGGCAACCGGGCGTGTCCGGGAGGCTCTGGGATCCGTTCGCGAAGGAGCCTGGCTACGGGGTCGGGGTTGGCGCAGCGGCGAGTGGTCCGTGCAGCCGACGAAGGAGGCGCTCGACGAGGTCACTGGCGAGATTCCCACCGCGCTGCTCGCTCAGGACTCGCACTCGCTCTGGCTCAACTCTGCGGCGCTCGCCCGCGCGAACGGCGATCTTGATGTGGACGGCGGTGTCGTGGAGCGAGACGAGCGCGGAGATCCCACGGGCGTCCTGCGTGAAGAGTCCTGCTGGCAATTCCGCAATCGTTTCATCGAGATCTCCGACGAGGAGCACCTCTCGGCCATGCGCGAGGGCCTTCGCGTGGCGGCCTCCCGCGGGGTGACGGGGGTTCACGACAAGGACGGCTGGATCGGCGCAGTTCGGTTCTGGCAGGAGCTGGAGGGCGATGGGGCCCTCACCCTGCGCGTCTGGCAGTCGGTCCCCCACGAGCAGCTCGATAGCCTCGAGGAGCTCGGGCTTCGCAGCGGGTTCGGGACGGGATTGCTCCGACTCGGCTACCTGAAGGCCTTCATGGACGGCACGCTCGGCTCGCAGACCGCGCGGATGCTGGACGGCTCGGGCGTCCAGATCACGAGCCGCGACGAGCTCGCAGAGATCCTCCGACGTGCGGCACCCGCCAGCTGGCCCGTTGCGGTGCACGCGATCGGCGACCTCGCGAATCGCGAGGCGCTCGACGCCTTCGAGGAGACGCGGGACGAGTGGGGGCCGCTGGGGCTGCGCCACCGCATCGAGCACGCGCAGCTGCTGGCGCCGGAGGACATCGGGCGCTTCGGCAGCCTCGGGATCGCCGCGTCCGTCCAGTTCAGTCACGCCCCGTCGGACCGTGATCTAGCCGATCGCTTCTGGGCGGGCAAGACCGGCGGCGCGTACGCGTTCCGCTCCCTGCTCGACTCCGGCGCCGTCCTCGCCAACGGCTCCGACGCCCCGATCGAGGAGCTCGACCCTCTTGCAGGGCTGGTCGCGGGCGTGCTCAGGACGATCGACGAACGGCCCGCGTGGCACCCGGAGCAGGCGCTGAAGGTCGAGGAGGCAATCCATGCGACGTGCGTGACGCCGGCCTGGCTGGCCTACGACGAGCATCGGCGCGGCAAGCTGATTCCCGGCTACCTCGCCGACCTGGTCGTGCTCGACCGGGACCCGTTCGCGATCCCGGCCGGGGAGCTGCCGGACGTCCAAGTCGTCTCGACCATGGTCGGCGGCCGGTGGACGCACAACCCGCCGCCCTGGGACTGACTACCGAGCCTCCGGCACGGACGCCGGCGTCGCCTTCGGCAGGCGCAGGGTGATCGGGGAGGGAGGCATCGGGCCCGAGAGATCGTGGAGCTCGTTGCCCGCCCGGCACTGCCCGCCTGCGTAGTCGAGCATCCCCGCCTGAAGCCCCGGCCGTTCGCGTGCCAGGTTCGTCGCCATCGTCTCGCCTGCCTCCGCATCGAGCCGCGCGTGAAAAGCACCGGTCAAGACGAGGAGTGGAAGGCGTTCGTCCCACTCGGCGAGCAGCCGCCGGGCCATGTCCCGCTCTCTGACAACCGCCTCGACGGGTTGCTCGGGATCGAGCCGGTCGAAGGTGATGACCTGGCCGAGACGGTCCTCGTCCCTGAGCCGCTGCAGCAGGGCGAAATGCCCCGGCGTGATCCGGCCGTCCCCGCAGAAGAACTCGGCTGAAGGAGGCAGCGACCACAGTTGTTCGAAGTCGAGCGGCCCACCGCCGACGAAGTCCTGGAGGACGCCGTCCATCTCCTCCCACGACCATTCGAAGGCGACCGCGCGTATGTCGAGGTCGAGCGAGAGCGAATAGAGGACACCGGGCGTCTCGTACACGCCGTGCGGCTCCCCAACGAGCAGCAAATTCGCCTGGGCGAGGCTGACGCGCGCCGAGGCAAGGTCGTCCTCGTCGAACGCGAAAGGCGCGAAGCCGTACGAACGAACAGCCGCCTCGAAGTCGTCCGGCGAAGTGAGGATCACGCCGGGCTCAGAGCTGGGCGAAGGCGCGGTAGAGCTCTTTCGCCGCTTCGACGGCGAGCGGGATGTGGTCGACGCGCAGGCGCTCGTTCGGTGAGTGGATGTTGCCCTCCGGCAGGTCGAAGCCCGTGATGATCGTCGGAATCCCGCGGCCGGCGAGCGCCGGCACGATCGGTAGGGTGCCGCCGACCCGGACGAGGAGCGGGCGGGCGCCGATGACGCGCTCGAAGGCGTCCTGGGCGAGCTTGATCGCCGGCGAGTCCGGCGGCACGAGGCCCGGTGCGCTGAACGACCAGCGCTCCACCTCCACCTCGGCGCCTTCGGGAGCCGCCTCCCTGAGCAGCCGCTCGAAGACTGCCGCGATCTCGTCTGGATCCTGGCCGGGTGCCAGTCGAATCGAGACGTTGGCCTCGGCGGTGACGGGAAGAACGGTCTTCTGGAGGTGCGGCTCCCCGCCCGCGATGCCGTTCACGTCGACGGCCGGGTTGGCCCAGGTTCGGAGGTAAAAGTCTTCCGCAGCCTGCATATCAGCCGCAACCGCCCCACCCTCTGTGAGCAGCTGCCCTCCTGAAGCAAGCTCCTGCCACGCGCCTAGCTCGTCCTCGCTCGGTGAGGCGGTCCCGGCCCGGAGCGGCTCCGGGGGTAGCCCGTCGTCACCGGGCAGGACACCCTGCATGGTCTGCATCAGGGCATGCATCGCATTCAGCGCGGCACCGCCGAAGACGCCCGAGTGAAGATCCCGCTCGCCCGTGCGAACTCGGACGTGGAAGTAGTTCAACCCGCGCGTCGCGGTGTGGAAAACGGGCGCGCCCGGCCGGAGCATGGCGCTGTCGAAGATCACTGCCGCGTCGGCGCCGCGCTCGTCGCGCTCGATGAACTCGACGACCTGGTGCCCGCCCGTCTCCTCCTCTCCGTCGCAGACGACGCGAACGCTGACCGGCAGCTCACCGGCGGCCTGGAGCTCCGCAGCGGCCTTCAGCAGCGCGTAGAGCTGGCCCTTGTCGTCCGCCGTCCCGCGCCCGTAGAGCCACCCATCCCTGACGGTCGGCTCGAAGGGCGGCGTCTCCCACTCGTCGAGCGGAGCCGGAGGCTGGACGTCGAAGTGGCCGTAGACCAGTACGGTCGGCCCATCGCCGGACGACGACGGGACCTCGCCAACGACGAGCGGAAAGGTCGGCGTGTCGACCAGATCGGCCTCGCCACCGGCGGCCCGGACAAAGTCACGCACCCACTCCCCCGCCCGCCGGACCTCGTCCTTGCGCTCGGGATCAGCGCTGATGCTCTCGATCCGGAGGAACTCCGAGAGCTCGTCCAGCCATTGCTCAGGAAGATCCGCCACGACGCGCGATCCTAGCCCCGCCGCGGAACGGGCTTCGCCCGTTCCGTCACAGACAGGTTTTCAAGCCCCGCCTGACCCTGCAAGACGCGCCGCGCGGCGCGAAGCGGCGCCCGGCTTCCGGAGGATCGCGCAAAGTCAAAGACTTTGCGCGAGCGCAGCGGAGCGCTACGCGACTCTGAGCTTTTGGGAGTCGGAGAGTGCCCGAAGCTTCTTCAGGCTCTGGTTCTCGATCTGCCGGATCCGCTCGCGCGTGACCTGGAACGTGCGCCCCACCTCGTCGAGCGTCTTCGGCTGCTGGCCGTTCAGCCCGTAGCGAAGCTCCAACACGCGGCGCTCGCGATCCGAGAGCGTCATCAGGATCTGGACGAGGGCCTCCTTGCGGAGCACGTTCTCGGCCACCTCCTCTGGCTGGGGTGCGAGCTCGTCGGTGATGAAGTGGCCGAACTGGGACTCCTCGTCGTCGCCGACCGGCTTCTCGAGCGAGACAGGTGTCTGCGCGCTGCGCCGGATCTGGTCGACCTCGTCGATCGAGAGCTCGAGCTCGTCGGCGATCTCGAGGGAGCTCGGCTCGCGCCCCCGCTCGGCCCGGAGCTTCCGCTCGGTGCGCACGATCTTGTTCAGCTTCTCGACGACGTGCACGGGCATGCGGATCGTCCGTGCCTTGTCGGCAAGCGCCCTGGCGACCGCCTGGCGGATCCACCACGTCGCGTAGGTCGAGAACTTGAACCCCTTGCGGTGGTCGAACTTCTCGGCAGCGCGAACCAGGCCGATCGTGCCCTCCTGGATCAGGTCGAGGAACGGCAGGCCCTGGTTGCGGTAGCGCTTCGCGATCGAGACGACGAGACGCAGATTCGCCTCGACCATCTCCTGCTTCGCGCGATGGTCGCCGCGCTCGATGCGCTTCGCCAGCTCGATCTCCTGCGCTGCGGTGAGCAGCTCGACCTTGCCGATGTCCTTGAGGAAGAGCTGGAGCGCCTCGGTGGAGACCTCTCGCTCGTCGACCTGCGCTTCGACCTCCTCGGCAGGAGGCTCCACCACCTCGATGTGAAGCTCTTCGAGCTTGCCGTACAGCTCGTCGACCTGAGCCGGCTCGAGCTCGAGCTCGTCGACGGCCACTGCCAGCTCGGCCGACGCCAGCTGACCCGTCTCCTGCGCAGTCGTGATGAGCGCCTCGAAGATCCCCTCCGCCGGCGGCGTGTGCACTGCGATCCCCACTTGCTCCACCGGGTCCCCTCTCGTTCCGGTCGGCTGGTCAAACCTGCGCGAACGTGACGCATCCTGCCAAAGGCCTTGCCGAACCGCCATAGGCCGATCGGCCCATCTTGCGGTCAATTGGTCCTAGTCCGGATCAGCGTGCCCGTACCTCTTCTAGACGGGTCAAGAGCCGCTTTGCTTCCCCGGAGAGCGGCGAGGGAAGCGCCCTGGCGCGCTCCAGCTGGCGCCTGGCTTCCTCGACGTTGCCGAGCCAGAGGAGGAGCAACCCCAGGTGAAACCGGACTGTCGCGGCGCGTGGAAACCGCCGGGTGAGGGGGCCGAGGCGGGAGAACGAGCGTTCGGGGCGCTGCTTGTCGAATCGCCCGATCGCATCGGCGACGCGCGCCTCTGGATCCTCCGGAGCGAGCCGGGCGGCCGCGGCGTATTGCCGCCGGGCCGAGACGGGCCGCTCGAGCCGTTGAAGGGCGAGGCCGTAGAGGAGCTTCGCGTGGGCATCCGGCCGCCTGGCCCGCCGCTCCAGCTCGCGGAGCTGCCGGGGCGCCGGGAGCGATTGCACGGATCGCGGCGCGCGAAAGCTGGGAACGAAGGTAGGCAACCCTGCCGGGAACCCGCGGAAGAGCAAGTCGGAGGCCTTGACGGCGAAGGCCGTATCCGGGTCACGCGTCCTGGCTGCTCGCCATGCCTCGAACGCGCCGGTGGTGTCGCCCTTCCAGAAGCGCGCGAGACCGAGATGGAACTGCACGGCCCCACTCCTCGGATGGGCCTGTCCGAGCTCCTCCAGCTGCTCCAGGGAGCCGGCGGGCCATGCGGAGATCGCCGCCGCCGCCCGCGCCTGGAGCTCGTCTTGCCGGGCGAAGATCGCCTGCGCCGCCGCACGGCTGCCCCTCGCGTGGAGGCGGGCAGCGCGGCGT